>CAYWNK010000007.1:0-66105 GCA_964459495.1 uncultured Planctomycetaceae bacterium | reverse complement strand
CCCCCACAAGCCCACCAACAAGCCCACCAACAAGCCAGCCAGCCCCCCCGCACCCCACCTAGTAGTTCTTCGAGAACAGCACCCGCTGTGCGCTCGGATTTCCTGTCTTGATGCACTTGCCGGGCTCTGGATCGGGGCCCTCGCCGGGCAGGGGGATGCAGCGGATGGTTGCCTTGGTGGCATCCTTGATGGCTAGTTCGGTTTCGGTTGTGCCGTCCCAGTGGGCATAGACGAATGAGGATTCGCTGCCAGCGAAGCAGGCTTCGAATTCCTCCCAGGTGTCGACGGTCTTTTCGGCTGCTTTGCGGCGGGCGAGGGCTGCGTCGAAGAGCTGCTGCTGGAAGTCGTCGAGGACCTTGCCGACGTTGACGCCGATGTCCTTCCAGGGCATGGAGAACTTCTTGGGCCGGCCCTTCTCGTCCTTTTCGGAGACGCGCAGCTTGGCCATCACCGATTCGCTCTGGAGGTCGCGGGGGCCGATCTCCAGGCGTAGGGGGACGCCCTTGCGCTCCCACTCGTAGTACTTGGCGCCAGGCTTCATACCGACGCGGTCGTCGAGCTCAACGGTGAGGCCGTCCGCGCGCAGTTCTGCGCACAGCTTGCGCGCCGCTTCGAGCACGGCATCGCGCTCTTCGTCCTTGCGGTAGATGGGGACCATGACCACGTGGATCGGTGCGAGCTTGGGGGGGAGCACCAGGCCATCGTCGTCGGAGTGGGTCATGATCAGGGCTCCGATGAGGCGGGTCGACACGCCCCAGGAGGTCTGCCAGACGTGCTCTCGCTCGCCGCTTTCGTTCTGGAAAGTGACGTTGAAAGCCTTGCCGAAGTTCTGGCCCAGGTCGTGGCTGGTGCCAGACTGCAACGCCTTGCCGTCCTGCATCATCGCCTCGATCGTGAACGTCTCGAGGGCACCAGCAAAGCGCTCGTGGGCGGTCTTGATCCCGCGGATGACCGGCATCGCAAGCACTTCGTGGCAGGTGTCGCGGTAGACATCAAGCATGCGCATGACCTCTTCCTTGGCGTCGTCATGCGTTGCGTGAGCCGTGTGACCCTCTTGCCAGAGGAACTCGGAAGTGCGCAGGAACAGGCGAGTGCGGAGCTCCCAGCGCATCACGTTGGCCCACTGGTTGATCAGGAGCGGGAGATCGCGGTGGGAGTCGATCCACTTGGCGAAGAAGTGGCCGATGATCGTCTCAGACGTGGGGCGGATGCAGTATTGCTCCTCGAGCTCCTTGCCGCCGGCGTGGGTGACCACCGCGAGCTCAGGGGCAAAGCCCTCGACGTGCTCGGCCTCCTTGGTGATGAAGCTCATCGGGATGAGCAGCGGGAAGGCGGCATTCTTGTGACCGGTCGCCTTGAAGCGGCCGTCCAGATCCTGCTGGATCCCTTCCCAAATCGCGAAACCGTGGGGGCGAATGACCATGCAGCCTTTCACCACTCCGGCGGCTTCGGCCAGTTCGGCCTCCTGGATAACGTCCTGGTACCACTGGGCGTAGTCGGTGGCGCGGGGGGTGATGCGTGCTTCGGCCATGGGGGCAAGGGTCCTCCTGTGGACCCGTCGGTGGGCCTCAGGGACGCGGCCGGGCCCGCCCAATCGGGTCAGCGCCGGCCCCGAGGGGCCGCGCAGGTTAGCCCAGGGTTCCCGAGAGGATGAACCCGAAGCGCCCCAAATCAACCGTGCTGGGCTGACTTGGGGCGCTCGGGATGCCCCCCCGCGGGGGCTAGGCTGGGGGCCGGACTACAGGCCGGGGATCACCAGCACCTGGTCGATGCCGTGCAGCACGCCGTTCACGGCGTAGTAATTGGCGCTCGAGATGGTCGTACTGCCGTTGATCAGCAGGTTGGCTCCGTCCAAGGAGAGTCCGATCGCACTCCCCTCCAGGCTGTCGATGGAACTCAGGTTCACCAGGTCGCTGACCTGCAGGGCACCCGGGGAGATGTGGTAGTTCAGGAGCTGGGTCAGCGCCGCGACGTTGGCGGGGTCGGATAGGAAGGCGAGCTGCTCGGGGGGCAGCGCCGCAAAGGCCTCGTTTGTGGGGGCGAAGAAGGTGAACGGGCCGGGCTCGATGAGCGTGTTTTGCAGGTCGGTGGACAGCAGCAAGTCCGCCAGCGTGGTGTAGCCCAGTTGGTCGAGCAGCTTGGTCAGCGACGGGGGTAGCAAGACCACGCTGTCCAGCGTATGGATCAAGCCGGCCTCGGCGGGCAGGTTGGTGCCGATCATGTTGGCGGTATTGAACCGCGGGCCATCCGCCCCGAGCGCGTAGAACTGGAGAGGACCCTCAAGAGAGGTTGTGCTGCTCGCTGCCAGGAGCTCGGACGCCCTGCGCGGGCCGGGCACAAGGTGAAACTGGAGGAGTGACTGCAGCTCGGCCTCGTTGCCGGGGGTCAGCAGGGACTCCAGCTCACCGGCGGGCAGAGCGTCAAAGGCCGCGTCGGTGGGGGCCAGGACGGTGAAGTTGCCGCCGTTGACGGCGCCCTCCAGGCCCGCGGCCTGGATCGCGGTGACCAGCGTGTTGAAGCCGCGGGACTGCAGCGTCTCGATGACCGGCACGGGCGGGGTCAGCACGCTGTCGATGACGTGCAGGCGCCCATTGCTGGAGGTCACGTCGGGGGTGATGACGGCGGCGTCGTTTACGACGAGCGCAGCAGCGATGCTGTCGAGCAGCACCTCATCGCCCTGGAGGGTGACGATGGAGTTCAGCCCCAAGAGGGCGTCCACCGAGTTGTCGCCGTCGGTGATGTGGTAGTTGACCACGTCCCGCAGCTGGTCCACGTTGCTCGGCTCGAATAGCGCGTCGAGGGTGCCGGCGGGGAGGGCGTCGAAGGCCTCGTTGGTGGGTGCCAACAGGGTGAAGGGGCCCATCTCCTGCAGGGTGGGCGCCAGGCCGGAAGCGTCCAGCGCGGAGCGCAGGGTTGTCAGGCCGAGGGCGTCCAGGTTGGCGAGGATGGAGTTGTCCGGGTTTGAGAAATCGGGTCCGTCAACGCTCTGGCTACTGCTGCGATTGTTGCAGCCACAGAGGAGCGCGAGGGTGGTGACTCCGAGGGTCAGGCCTTGAAGGGAGGAGGAGAATCGGGGGCGCATTCGTCGTATCAGGTAAGGTGAGCTGGGCCGCGCATCCTATGGAGGGAGCCCCTTTTTTGGGGTGCCACCTCCAACGTCCCGCCGACTAGGGCTAAAAACAGCCCTCACCTGCCTCAATTTGAACGCTCCTCCTCCTCCCCTCTCCTTCGCGATCCAGTCATGTCCGAACTGAACATCACCCCCGAGATGACCATGGAGCAAATCCTCCAGGTCGCTCCCGCCGCTCAGCGAGCTCTCTTTCAGCGCTACCACGTCGGGGGCTGCTCATCCTGCGGTTTCCAGCCCAGTGACACGCTGGCCCAGGTGGCCAAGGATCACAACATCCTCGACATCAAGGACATGGTGAACACCATCCTGCAGGCCCAGCAGATCGATGGGAAGGTCCAGGTCGCTCCGAGCCAAGTGCGGTCTTGGCTGATGGCCGGGGACGACTTCTCGTTCATCGATGTGCGCACCCCGGACGAGCGCGGAGAGGACGACTCTGTCGCTGAGGCCGAGGCGCTGGACTACAACGATTCCGGCAAGTACATGGGCCTGCCGAAGGACCGCCGGATCGTGTTCCTATGCAAGGACGGTGGGCGCTCGTTGGACGTGGCGAGCTACTTCATCGGTCATCAGTTCACCAACGTGTGGTGCGTCGACGGCGGCGTGGAAGGCTGGATGCAGCAGGCCTAGGCGACGGGGTTAGACGGCGGAACGCCGCGCGGGGGGCGGGTGCACGGCGTAGACCGAGCACTTGCCCCCCGCTGGCTATTCGCCCATGACCACCAGGTCGCGGCTTGCCCCGTCGACGGTGATGATGCCGTTGGGCGCATCGACCAGCACCGTGGTGCGCTGGTCCTCGAAGGCGAGTTCGATGGTGGCGGAGTCCAGGAAGGCACCCCGGGAGTCGACGCGCAGGGTGCGACCGGAGCCGGACCCGATCTCCACGCGGGTAATGCTGACGCCGCGGAAGACCGCGTCGCGTTCATAGCGCCGCTGGTAGGGGCCAGGACCGACCGGTGCCGAGAGCTCGGTGCCGAAGGAGTCCTTCAGGTCGTAGCCGTCCCCCTCTTCCTCGAAGTCGATGCGGACGTCAGCGAACAGGTAGGTCGCGCGCTGGCGCAGCTCATCCAGGTCGCGGACCAGCAGGTCGGCCGCGTTGTTCAGCGTGACTTCGGCTCGCCCGAACCACATCGGGATGGCGATGGTCGATAGGGCTGCGATGCCTACGAGTGCAGCCAAGACTCCAGGAAGGCGCAGGCCGAGGGGGCGTTTAGGGGCTTCGTTGCTCATCGAGACGTGGTCCGGGGCTGGCCGGTGAGAGGGTCGGAGGCGATCTGCCCGGTGGAGGGGCGCCAGGTCCAGGCGGGCAGCGTGCCTTCTTCTAGGACGGTCGGCCCGCCCTGCAGTTGCCGCACGTGGCTCGAGCCGGTGGCGGGGTGCTTCGGCCAGCTCGACAGGTAGGGCGGCCGCGTGGAGCGCGGCCCCGTGAGGTCCTGACGGAGCTGGGCGACCGAGGCGGAGGGTTCGAGGGCGGGCCCAGGCTCAAGGCCGGGCCAGTGGCCGTGGTCACGCCGAAAGGCCTCAGCTGCAGCGTTGCACTCCGCCAGCTGCAGGCGCAGAACGAGAGCAGCGGGCTCCGCATTGGCGGGATGCCTGGTGGGCACCCCCGCGCTGGCGATCAGGCTGGCTAGAGCCACGCCGATCCAGCCGCGGGCGCTCGTGCAGAATCGAGTGGAGGGCATGGATGAGGCGGGTTCCGCCTGGGTTCCCAAAACAGCCATCGGATGCCGTTCCCCCCAACCTTGAGCGGGTCGTTCAATCTTCGTTTTCTGGCTTGGCCAGCAGGTTCCGCACTTCCTCGGCGACCCGCATGGGGTCCATTGGCTTGTGGAGGAAGGGCATCTCGCGCAGGCCTTCCGGCAAGAGGTCCGCGTTCTCGAATCCGGTCATGAACAGGAAGGGCCGATTTCGCGCCTGCAGGGCGCGCGCCACAACCGCAGACGACGATCCCTGCAGGTCGATATCCAGCACGCCGACGTCTACCTCTCCCTGATCCAGGGCCTCCAGCGCAAGCTTGCAGGAGGGGAAGGGTCCCACAACGGTGGCTCCGAGGCCCTCGAGCACGTACTGCAGCGAGTCCGCCAAGAAGAAGTTGTCCTCTGCGACGAGCACGCGAATCCCCCGCAGGCTTTGATCCGAGTTTTGATCCATCAGGATTCAGGCCCCCTACCCGCGACACCGCCTAAGCCAACGGAGCGACAGCGCTGAATCCTGGAATCGGCGGCAATCCATGCAATGAGCAAATGGCCTGCCTCTCCCGTAGACTGGCTCCGCCAACCAGCCACTATGGAAGACCGTCCCAAGCCCGAGAGTCTCAGTACCGAGCAACCCCTGACCGCTCGACGGCGCTTGCTGAAGGCCAGCATCAGCGCTTCAGCCGCAGCGGGAATCCTCGGCTGCGAGCCTTGTGGTCGCGCGGGCGCAGGCCCTGTGATTCAGTCGCGCCAACGCGTGCGTTGGCTGATGGCGTCCAGCTTTCCCAGTTCACTGGATACAATGTACGGTGCGTCCGAGGTGCTCGCCGCCAAAGTGAACGCAATGTCAGGTGGGGATTTCGAGATCGTCCCGCACCAGGCAGGCGAGCTCGTGCCTGGCCTTCAGGTGCTCGATGCGGTTTCGCGGGGTGGTGTGCAGATTGGGCAGACGGCTGGCTACTACTACACAGGATTGAACCCGGCGCTGGCATTCGATACCTGCGTGCCCTTTGGCATGACGTCCCGGCAGCAGACCGCCTGGCTCAGCGAGGGGGAGGGCGGCGAGTTGATGCGCTCGGTTTACGCGGATTTTAACATCCGCAACTTCCGCAGCGGCAACACCGGGGTCCAGATGGGCGGGTGGTTCAAGCGCAAGGTGACGGGCCTGGAGGACCTATCGGGCCTGAAGATGCGCATCCCCGGCATGGGGGGCAAAGTGATGGATCAGCTTGGCGTAGCGGTGCAGGTCCTGGCGGGTGGCGACATCTATCCCGCCCTCGAGCGCGGAGCGATCGATGCAACCGAGTGGGTCGGCCCCTACGACGACGAGAAGCTCGGCTTTCACCAGGTGGCCAAGTTCTATCACTACCCCGGCTGGTGGGAGCCGGGGCCGAATCTATCGTTCCTGGTGAATCAGGACGCGTGGGATGCCCTGCCCTCCAGCTACCAGGCGATGTTCGAATCGGCGACCGAGGAGGCGAGCCGCACGATGCAGGCGCGCTACGACGCGCGGAACCCCGCCGCGCTGGAGCGCCTGCTGGAGACCGACATCGAGCTTGTGCGATTCTCCGACGACATCATGGAGGGGGCGCGCACCGCCTCCCGGGACCTGCTCGCCACCAGCGCTGCTGATGATCCGACCTACGCCAAGATCCTCGAGTCCTGGGAGCGCTTCCGGAATGCCTCGTTCCGTTGGTTTGGCACGGCGGAGAACGCCTACAGCTCGTTCGTGAGCTAGTCGCCGAGCATCGTCGTCACCAGTTCGGGGTACATCACAACAAGGCCCAGTCCAATGAGCTGGATCACGATGAAGGGGATCGCCCCTTTGTAGATGGCCGTGGTGGGGATCGACGGGGGCGCGACACCGCGCAGATAGAAGAGCGAGAAGCCGAAGGGCGGCGTCAGGAACGACGTCTGGAGGTTCATGGCGAGGACCACGCCGAACCACACCATCTCGGGGCCTTCGATGCCGAGTGCCTGGGCCGCGGGCACCAGCAGGGGCAGCAGGATGAAGGCGATCTCGAAGAAGTCGATGAAGAAGCCCAGCACGAACACGGCGAGGTTCGCTGCGACGAGCAAGCCGGTGCGTCCGCCGGGCAGATTGCTGAGGGCATGCTCGACGTGGTCGGCCCCACCGAGGCCGCGGAAAACCAGGATGAAGGCCGTCGAACCGATCAGCAGGAAGATCACCATCGTCGAGAGCCGCATCGTCTCGTGCATGGTTCCACGTAGGGCTTCGCGGTCGAAGCGCCCGCTGAGCTTGGCGAGCAGCATCGCTCCAACAGAGCCGAGTGCTCCTGCTTCCGATGGGGTGGCGATGCCGCCGAAGATGCTCCCCAGCACGAGGAGGATCAAAAGTAGGGGAGGGAGCATCACCTTGATGACCTGGCCGAGCAGTGCGCGTCCACCCACCGGGCGTTCGTCCACCGGAATCGCCGGCGCCTTTGCGGGGCGGAGCCACGCATAGATCGCCACGTAGACCGCGTACAGGCCCGCCAGCATCAGGCCGGGTAGGAGGGCCCCGCGGAACATGTCGCCCACGCTCTGGCCAAGCTGGTCCGCAAGCACCACGAGCACGATCGAGGGAGGCACGATCTGTCCCAGGGTTCCCGAGGCGCAGATGACCCCCGTCGCCAGCGAACGGTCGTAGCCGTAGCGTGCCATGATGGGCAGGCTGATCATGCCCATCGACACCACAGAGGCTCCGACCACACCGGTGGCCGCCGCCAGGAGTGCTCCGACGAACACGACCGCGAGCGCGAGACCGCCTCGCATCGGCCCGAACACGAGCCCCACCGAGCGCAGCAAATCTTCAGCCAGCTTCGAGCGCTGGAGCACCGTCCCCATGAAGATGAAGTAGGGGACGGCGAGCAGGATGGGGTTCGACATGATGCCGAACACACGCTCGGGGAAAACGCCCAGGTAGTCCCATCCGATCAGGTCGCAGTAGACCCCGATCATGGCGAAGACAAGGGCGGTTCCCCCGAGGGAGAACGCGACCGGATAGCCGGCGAAGATCAGCGCGAACGCCGACGCGAACAGAATCAGCCAGAGGGGGTCCTCCATCAGCCAGCCTGGTGTTGGGAGACGGGCGCTTCGGGAGGGCTGCCGACCTCGATGCCGCGCATGCGGGCCAGCGTCTTGATGACCTCGCTGAGCCCTTGCAGGAAGAGGAGGCCAAAGGCCAGGGGCATGGCGAGCTTGAGGGGCCAGCGGGCGAGGCCGCCCGGGTCGTTGCTGCCCTCGCGCAGCGAGAACGAGAAGGCGGCGAAGGGCCAGATCGTGACGGCTGCGAAGACGCAGAAGGGCATCAACAGAAGCAGGGCCCCGGCCAGGTCGACCCAGCGCCTGCCGCGTTCGCCCAGGCGCTCATAAATTACGTCCACGCGTACGTGATCGCCGGTTTGAAGGACCCAGGGAGCCCCGAACAGGAACAGCAGGCTGAACATGTACCACTGGGTCTCCACCAACGCATTGCTGGTCAGCCGGAGCTCGAGGCTGCGGCCGGCATAGCGCGCGATGGCGTTGTAGGCGCCCACGAGCACCATTCCCAGGGCCAGCCAAGCGGCCATGCGCCCGATCAGCCGGGCGAGGCCATCGATGGCCGCGGCGAATCGCAGGAGTCCGGTCATGCCCCAACATAGTCAGGCGGCCCCGGGGGCGTGGAGGACCGACCGAATTCTCTTGCCGTGGGCTGGCCCCGCTTCGTCCTCAATGCACGCGGCGCGCTGCCAGGGTGGCAGCGCGCCGCGCTTGGTTCTGTGAGCTGGGCCTCGGCCCGGTCTGGGCTAGAAGCGCAGGGGCAGGTATTCGACCTCGCGGTCCCCGCCCAGGGTCGCCTCGATCTTGACGAACGGGCGTCGCATGGGCGCGGTGCTGCGCTTGTCGACGGTGATCAGGAAGACCTGCTGGTCGCTATCGCCCGAGCGCACGATGGGCAGGCCGCTCAGGCGGCTCGGATCGACGTTGGAGTCGACCTGGACTCCGGGGGCGAAGCCGGCCTGGGCTTCGAGGCTAGCGTTCAGCTGAACCCGGCGCTCCTGCCTCAGGGCCTCCGCGTGGGTGCCTTCGATGGGCTCGAGGTCGACGACGACAACGAATGCCGCCTCGCTCCGATAGGAGTCCATCATCGAGTCCCCCGGGTGGAACTGGATGTCCCGGACCAGGTTGCGGGAATGCACGACAGGCATGGACCCGACCACGATCTCACCCTGGGTCCTGCTGGTGTACACCAAATCGATGCGGCCTTCTCCGCTTGCTCCCGGCATCGACTCGAAGGCGACCTGGACCCCCTGGCCCAATTCGTCTGCGCTGGTGTTCAGTGCCGCGGGAAGCTGCATCTCGCCGGGGCCAAAGTAGAGGAACTGGAGTTGGATCCCGTCCCCATCGAAGGGCTGCTCGAGCGTGAGGGTGGTTTCGATCTCCGACCCGACCGTTTCCCAAGCCTGGGTCGAGAAGACAATGGACGGCATGCGCTCGACGCCAGGGTCGACCACCGCAGCGGGCGCAGCTTCCTTTTCAGGTGCGGCGCAAGCGGTCAGGAAGAGCAGGGGGGTCAGGTAACGCATGACGGGGTCGGTGGTGGGCCAGGGGTCGCAGCGGGAGGCTTCGGGCTCATCGACATGCAGGACAAAAAGACTCCATCCCCATTCGGGATTTCCATGCGGGCCTGAGGCCAAGTCGGGAATCCGGTGGTTTGGCCGTGGGGTCCCTAGGGCGGCCCCCCTTCTTGCCAAGCGTGCGGGCCCCCCGCGCGGCGGACCTCGACTCAACGCTCTCCCGAATGCCCTCTGAATCTGAAGCTTTGTTGGACAATCTGGCTTGGGTGCGCCGCCTTGCGACGCGCCTCGTAGCAGATGCCCATCGTGCGGAGGATGTCGCCCAGTCCGCCCTATGCGAAGCCCTAGCCCATCCCCCTGCCTTCGCTGGCGACCTGCCCCGGTTGCGGCGATGGCTCGGAGGGATCGTGCGCCACGAGGCGCGCAATACGATTGGGCGCGAAGCGGAAAGGCCGTGGCGCGAACAGCAGGCGGCGCGTCGCGAGGGTCAGCGTGACGGCAAGGTTGCCGAGGCTGCTGAAACCCGCGACGCACTCCTAGCCGGGCTCGATCATCTATCCGTCGAGGACCGTCAGCGCCTGGTGTGGCACTACCTGGAAGGGCGCACCGTGGCCCTGATCGCGGTTCGTGAGGGCACGAATCCCTCGACGACCCGCAAGCGACTCGAACGTGCACGCGGGCGGCTGCGGGATTGGTTGGATCGGCACTACGGCGACCGTGGCACCTGGTGTGCGGCCCTTGCCACGCTGGCCGAAACCCCGAGTGCCCGCTCGGGGCTTGGGGTTGCCCGAATGTGGGGAGCGCTGGCGCTGGCCTGTGTCCTCGCGCTCGGCGGCTGGGTGGCGCTGCGGCCGCCTGGGCCCGCGGGCGGCGTCGTGCACGCGATCGCTTCCGGCGGCACGGGGGCCGAGCTCGCGCTGGCTAGCGTTCGTAGGTCCATGGCTGCCCGCACGGCTGCTGCTCGCCCCTCCGCGGCGTTCGTGTTCGCGGCGGAAGACGGGGAACCGCTCGCCGGGGCGACGGTGGTGGCCCGGGACGGCGCTGGCCATACCTGGACCGCTGTGACCGGCGCCGACGGCAGTGTCGAGCTGCCGAAGGGGGCCGATGCAGATTGGCTTGCTGCTGGGATGGACGCGCGCGTTCCGGTCGCCCTTGCGCCCGGACGCACTCGCATCGGCTCCAGCTTCTTGTTGGCGTCGGCCGCACCCTTCGCGGGGCAGCTTGAGGGGGACGGGCGGATGCCCCACAGTCTGGCGCTCACCTCTTACGTCGATCCCCTGGGTCCCGCGCCCCCTTGGGTTGCCCGCGGTCTGCGCAGTGCGGGCGTACCGGGCCGGGTGCCCTATGTGATTCCGCTCGATGCCCGAGGGCGTTGGTCGGTGGACGGAATTCCAGCGCACTGGTCGGGCCGGCTGCATGCGCCGGAGCACACGTGGTGGGCCGAGTCCAAAGAGGCCACAGAGGCCCAGGGCCGAGGCGATCGCATGTGGTGTCATGCGATAGAGGTAAGTGGGCCCCGTGCAGGTCTAACCCTGATGGCCCGTGCTCTGCCCCGCGTTCAAGGCCGGCTCGTCCACGCGGAAAGCGGAGAGCCGCTGGCGCTTGCACGTGTGCGTCTCGTGCCCTTCATCGAGGGCGATACCGCCCGCCGGACCTTTGCGACGAGAAGCGGATCCGACGGAAGTTTCGAGCTTTCCTATGGTCCCGGCGACACGGCTTTGGCTGAGGCCTGGATCGGAAGCGACCGGCCGCGGATCGAGCGTCTTGAGCTCGTGCTCGAGCTCAACGGTTTTCGCTCCCAGCGAATGACCCTGGACGGATCGGATCCACCGGACAGTCAGCTCGGGGATGTCGCACTTAGGCCGATCCCCGAGCTGGTGGCCACGGTGACCTCGCGCGCTGGCGGCCCCCTCGCCGGCGCGATTGCGCTCGTTGGGACCAGCATGTCCCGTCCGTCGGAAGCGGACGGGCTGGTTCGCGTGCGGGCGGCAGGTCCGGGCGAAGCGGTGTGGTTGGCACCGGGTCATCGCCGGCGCCGGGCTGCTGGGGGCTGCGTAAAAGGCGGGGAGGCGCCTGACCGGGGCCGGACGATCGAGCTTGAGAAAGGCGGTGACGTGCTGCTGCGCTTTGAGACAAATCGGGAGTGGCGTCTCGACGAGTGCGTCGGGCTCCGGGCGGAACTGGTCGCCAGGTCGAGGCCGTTCGTGGGGGCGGAGGAGCAGCATGGATTTCCAACTCCCGTGGGTGTTCCCGCCCAGGAGGGTTTCGAGCGGGCCGGTGCTGACGAGATCGCGGAAGGCGCAGCGGCCTGGCGTGCGCCGGTGAGCCTGGATGGAAGTGGATACGCCCGTCTCGGGGGCTTCGAGGCCGGGGTCGAGCTGGAGCTGGTCGTCCGCGACCGTTTTGGTCGGGTGCTGGGCCGCGCGCAGGGCACAACTCCGCAGGGCCAGGAGAGCCTGAAGTTGACGGTACGCAACGAAGCCTACTTCAGTCCCCTGTGCGCGCGGGTGGTGGACGGGGCAGGCATGGGCATTCCCCATGCTTCGGTCCACGTCAAGGCCGGGGACACGCCTGCGCGTTTCGTGACCGACCGCTCCGGCAAGGTCACCCTGGCGAGCTGCGCAGAGCCGCTCACAGCTATACGAATGGACGTTGCCGTCGCGGGCTATGCCCAGCGTCGATTCAGCGGGCTCGTGTGGCAGCCCGGCGACGCTGCTCTGGAGCTCCCGATGGAGTCGGCGAGGCCCCTTCGTGTTGTGTTGGACCTGCCCAGCGGGGCTGCACCCAAAGAAATGGGCCTCATCGCCTATTGGTCCGACGGTCTGCGTCTCCCGGGGCAGCTTGTGGAATCCGGGGTCTTCGTCTTCGACGCCCTACCCAGCGGGAAGGTCGAGCTGGTGCTCAACCTTGACGGGGTCGCCCATCCGAGGGTTGTTCCGCCCGGTGCGACAGAGTTCCACCTGACGGTCAGAGCGGTGGAGTGACCCCAGGCCTTCTGGTTCTTACCATGCGCACGTGCAGGTGCCCCTTTGGATCCGCGGCAAGCTGACCCCGCCCCTGCGGGTGATGGGGCGATTGGTTTTCGCGGTCTCTACACGCGTCGCTCGCAGGGGCCAGCAGAACCTCGAGCACAAAGGCTCCTTGATCCTGGTCTGCAATCACCTGTGCCACAACGACCCGCTCCTGCTCTCGATCCTGACCCCACGCCGGGTGGACTGGATGGCGCGTATCGAGTTCCTGCGCTCGGCCTTGGGCCGGACGATGCTCCAGTTGTTTGACGCGTTCACCATCGACCGTTTCGGGTCTGCGCTTCCAGGGCTGCGCGAGGGCCTGCGGCGGCTGGCGCGGGGCCGCACCGTGGGCGTGTTCGCCGAGGGCGGCGTCATGACGGGTTCGGAGTCCGTGCTAGGCAGTGGTTCTCTGAAGCACGGAGCATTCCTGCTGGCCCAGCGCAGCGGGGCTCCGGTCGTGCCCTGCGTCATGTTGGGCAGTCGCGCCTATCTCGGAGTGCTGCCCTGGCTACCGCTCAAACTCGGCCGGCTGTGGGTGGCCTACGGCGAGCCGATCTACTCATCTGTCGCAGCTGGCGCTGGTGCCGCCGAGCGCAGGGCGGATCGATGCCGGATGGCCGACCGCGCGGAACGCTCGATGCGCGCGCTCCACGCCAGCCTCCTCGCAGAATTCGACCTGCGGCCGGCAAGGACCGAGCAACATGGGTGATCTGTTCCACCGGTCGGTGGTCGCGGTGGGACGCGGTGTCTTTCTGTGCATCACCAGCCCCACCGTCCTACATGCCGAACGCACACACCGCGACGGCGCGTGGATGATCGCGATCAATCACGGATCGGAGATGGACATCATGCCGGTGATGCGATCCTGCCGCCGGCGGATCGACTGGCTCAGCATCACCGAGGTATTTGCCAAGCCGTTCGTCGGTTGGGTGGCGGCCAAGATGGGCGCGTTCCCCATCGACCGTTCGATGCGCGACACGGTGGGTGTGCGGCGCATCTACGAGCGTCTCGAAGCGGGGCGAGTGGTGGGGATGTTTCCCGAGGGCCGGATTCCCCGGAGGCCCGAGGAATCGGTGCTCCAGGGCGGGAGGCTGAAGCCCGGCATCGGTCAGATCGCCTACTCTTGCGGTGTGCCGGTGTTGCCCTGCGTGCTGCTGGACGGCACGAATCTCGAGGGTGTGCTGCCCTGGCTGCCGCTGCGCAGCGCACGCTATGGAATCATCTACGGCGAGCCCCTTTGGGCGGATCCTGATCTGGAACGCAAACAGGCGGCGCGACTTCTCGAAGAGCAGCTAGCGGACAAAATGCGCGAGCTGCACCAGGAACTCCTACAGCACTACACACCCACATCGAAATGACCAGCTCCGTCGTGCACATGGGTTGGCCGCGCGTCGGCTTGCTTGGTAACCCCTCCGACCTGTATCGGGGGAGGGTCATCGGGTTCACCTTTGATGACTTCGCCGCCTACGCCAGCCTCTCGGCTGCGGAGTCCACCCGCTTGGTTGGGCCAGGCGGCGCTGAGTTGCGTCCTACCGATCGCCTCGAGCCCGCTGCGGGGAGCGGGGGCACGGAGCTGGTCGCGGCGGCGCTTGCGGAGCTGAAGGCCTTTGCGCCGGAGTCCGTGGACTGGCTCGCTCGGCCATTCGAGCTGGAGGTGGGCAGCACGATCCCGCGGCAGGTCGGGCTGGCGGGCTCCAGCGCGATCGTCGTGGCATGTCTGCGTTCGCTCGCCGAGCACTTCGAAGTGGAGCTCTCGGACTTTGACTGCTCGGAGCTGGCCCTGCGCGCGGAGACCGTTCAGCTGGGAGCGACCGCCGGTCCCCAGGACCGCGTCCTGCAGAGCTACCGGGGCCTGATGTACATGGACTTCAGCGAGCCGCGCCGGGACGACCGCTACCAGCGCCTCGAAGGCACAAGCATCCGCTTGCCGGACCTGCTCATCGCCTACAACCCAGAGCCCGGCGAAGACTCGGGCAAGGTGCACAGCGAGGTCCACGCCCGCTGGGAGGCTGGCGAGGCCAAGGTGCGGGCTGGCGTTGCGCGCTTTTCCGAAATCGCCGCCCAGGGACTCGACGATCTGCGTCGGGGAAACCTCCAGTCGTTTTGCGACGGGATCGACGCCAACCTGGAGGCGCGCTGCGCCCTCTGGGATGTCGCGCCGAGGGATCTGGAGATCGCGGCGGCTGCCCGCGCGGCTGGGGCGGCGGCCAAGCTCTGTGGTTCCGGTGGTGCGCTGGTGATCGTGCCCCGCCCGGGAGTCGCTTTCGCTGCGGTCGAGGCTGCGCTGGAGCGAACCGGCTGGTCGGTTTTCGAGCCCGCCGTGTTCTACTAGTCGTTCACGCGTTTTTCTTCGCCTGCCCGGAATTCGGACCATGCTCGCTGCGCTCGCACTGACTCTCTTACCCGCGGTTCAAGAGACCGCTGAGATCTCGACGGACCTGGACGGCTTCCAGGAGCTGGCGGTTGAGTACGCCCAGGGCGGCGCGATCCTGCGGACCTGGTTGGCCGATGAGGAGGGCGATTTACGCGGGCTCTTCCGGGTGATCGATCGTCGACCTGAACCCGCCGGAGACTTTCAAGTGGAGCGGCTTCACGGGTGGCCGATGGCATGGACGTTCGGCTTCCAGGGCGGCGTTTCCCGGGACGTGTTCTTGGCCGGTCCGAACCAGCTGCACCATCCCGAGCATGGGCGCTTCACCCTGGATCCGACCTTCGTCGCGCTGCTGCAGTCGCGTCTAGCCAGGCAGGCCGGAGGGGCGATCGCTCTGCGCATGGAAAACCCCTTGCCGAGCGGGCGGCAGGACGCGGCGGCAGCGGCCCAGGCGACGCTCGGGCAGGCCTGGTCCGAAGCCACGGTCGAGGTCCGCGGCGCGGCACCGGTCGTGCGGTCCTTGGGCGGCGCTGGGCGCGCTGTGCGCGTTGTGCTGACCGGGGCGGAGGGCGCGCTGCCCGACGGCGGAGCGAAGCTGACCTTGCGTCAAGCAGGCGGAGAAGAGCTGGTGCTGCGGCTGCTCCAGTCGAGCCGCGCTCAGACCATGGTCTACGACCACACCTGGGCATACATGCCCGAAGTGGGGGCTGTTTGGATCCCCAACGGTTGGCTGCGGGTCCTGTTGCCCGACTGGCCTTCGCTCGTGGCCAAGCCGGAGGGGGCGGCACTGGAGATGGCCCGAGAGGTCCTTGAGAGCCCGATCCGCCTCGCGCGTGAGCTGGAGGTGGTGGCGCTAGAGACCCGGCCGTTGGAGGGGGAGTACGGACCGCCAAGAATGGGTACGCGGGAGGCGCCGGTGGCTCGCATGCCAACCCGGGTCTGGGCGCAGGGCACGTTTGAGCCCCTTGCGATGGACTCCGCCGCTTGGCCACGGCGCGTGACCGACCTCGAGCGCCGCGGAGCAGGCTGGGTGCTCATCCGTGGCAAGGGCGAGGCGGGCCCCTGGGAGCTGGTTCTCCTGCCCCTGTCCGACACCGAGGCCCTCGTCCCCTATTTGGGCAAGGTGCGTTTTCGAAACAAGGCCTGGGACGATCTCTTGGGCGTGGTTGCCGGCCGGATCGGTGTCGAGGACCCAGCCACCCTGCGGCTGGTGCCACGCTGACGGAGATCGCCTCTGGGTGCACCCAGCCGAGCCCCGGGCGACTACCCTTCTGGCCATGCACGTGATCGTCTTGGCAGCCGGCTTTGCCACCCGGCTCTACCCTCTCACGCGAAACCAGGCCAAGCCCTTGCTCGAGGTCGGCGGACGGCCGGTGCTCGGCTGGCTCCTGGACGCGGCCTTCGCCATCCCTGGTGTGGAGAGCTGCGTGATCGTTTCGAACGCGCGCTTCGCAGGGGACTTCGAGCGCTTTGCCAAGGGGCGCGGGGGGCCTGTTCCGATCACCGTCGTCAACGACGGTGCGACCGAGGAAGAGGGGAAGCGCGGGGCGGTCGGCGACCTGGATCTGGCCCTCGAGCACGTCCCCGTCGGTGCGCCGGTGCTGGTGGCAGCGGGGGACAACCTGATCGATTTTGCCCTCGACGGATTCGCCGCACGCTTCGCTGCGGATCCCACCCGCCCGATGCTGCTGGTGCGCGAAATCCCGGGCGAGGTGCCCCCCGGCCGCTACAGCGAAGTGGTTTTGGACGGGCCTGGCGACAATGGTCTGCAGGCGGTGAGGAGTTTCCGGGAGAAGCCCGCGGACCCGCGCTCCAACCTCTCCGCGGTCGGCCTCTATTTCTTGCCGGCGGACATTCGCGACGACGTTCGCCGCTACCTCGAGCGCGGCGGCGAACCCGATGCTCCGGGGCATTTCTTCCAGGACCTGTGCCTGCACAGGCCCATGCTGGCCACGCCCCTGGGCGGTGGTTGGCACGACATTGGCAACCACGAAACCCTTGCCCAGGCACGCGCCGCCTTCGGTGACTCATGAGCGCCCAGTCCCCTGCAGTCCAGTCCTCTTCGCCGGGCCTCCTTCCCCAGGTGGGCGTTGGCCTGGTCGGTGCCGGCTTCCTTGCCGAGACGCGGGCGCGCTGCTACGCGCGGGCCCATGGCGTACACGCATCCCTGCGCGCGGTGACCTCAGCTCGGCCCGAGCGCGCGCGTGATTTCGCGGGGCGCCACGGCGTCGGCGCGGTGTGCGCGAGCTTGGAGGAGCTGCTCGGCCGGGGTGACGTCGACGTCGTCGACCTCTGTGTGCCGAACCATCTTCACCGGCCCTTCACGGAGGCCGCCGCCGCTGCCGGTAAGCACGTGGTTTGCACCAAACCGTTGGCGGCCTATGTGGGCCAGGACCTCGGCCCTGACTGCAGCGACGCGGAGGTGTCGGCCGTCCCGCGGCGGGAGATGCTGGCCCAGGCCTCAGCGGACGCGGACGCTATGGTGGCTGCGTGCAAAGCGGCTGGCGTGCACCTCGCCTACGGCGAAAACTGGGTCTATGCGCCGACGATCGTGCGCGCGACCGAGCTGGTGCTGGCGTCGGAGGGCGCGGTGCTGGAGATGCGCGGTTGGGAGGGACACTCGGGCTCCCATTCGCCGTATTCCAAGCTGTGGCGACACACCGGGGGCGGCGCGCTGCTGCGGCTCGGCGCCCACCCGATCGGTGCGATGCTGCACATCAAGCAGCTCGAAGGTCTGGCGCGGGGCGGGGCTCCGATCCGACCCGTCTCGGTCACCGCCGAGGTGGCGGATCTGGCGCCTGCGGCCCTGGCGGCCGCGGAGCGCGGCCCCCGGAGTGCATCACACGTGGCGACAGGCTGGGTGGACGTGGAGAACTGGGGCTGTGCCGTGATCGCCTTCGAGGACGGCACGCGCGCGGTGGCCTACGGTTCGGACGTGCTGCTGGGCGGCATGCAGAGCCGCCTGGATGTGTTCGGGTCGAATCACCGCTTCGAGTGCAATCTCTCTCCCCACGATCAGCTGCGGGGCTATGCTCCGAATAACGAGGTGCTCGACGGGGAATACGTGATGGAAAAAGCTGGCACAGCGGCTGGCTGGAACACCTTCCTGCCTGCCGAGGACGAGAGTTCTGGGCATGCGGCCATGTGTCGCGACTTCGCCCTGGCCGTTGCCGAGGGCCGCGCGCCCCGGGCGTCCGGGGATCTCGGCGCGGAGGTGACGCGCGTCGTGTACGCCGCCTACGTGGCTGCGGATGAGGGTCGGCGGATTGTCCTGGCCGATTTGTAGATCGGCTGGCCCGCGGCGGGGGCCTTCCCCTACTCTGGTGAGCCGCTTGGCCCGCCGTCCCACGAACGACTTCCCGCGTTCGCGATCGGCGCCGGCGATCGGATCCTCGGACCTTCCGTAGAAGGGCTGGGGATCCCTTGTTGTGGGGCACCCCCTCACCGACCATAGGCATCGCTCCAGCACCGACAATGTCTACGTTTGCCGATTCCCTGAAAGACAGAGTCTCCGAGGACTTCCAGCAGGTCGGGAAGATCTACCACACCAGCGGGCAGGTCGACCTGATCGAGGTAGCCCACGGAAGCCTCGAAGCCACGGTTCTAGGTGCCGATGGCGCTAAGGTCAGCCTGCAGTGGGTGCCCAAGAGCGACACGGCCATTCTGTGCAGTTGCCCGCTCTTCGAGGGGGAGGGCATGTGCTGGCACGTTTGGGCGGTGGCGCTCACGGCCGATGAGCAGCACCTGGACGGGGACGGCTTCGCGCGGGCCGTGGCGTCCAAGGCGCAGGAGGCCAAGTCGCCCTGGAAGGATCGCATCGACGCGGTGCTGCGGGCGTCCCGCGGGGAGCGCGGCTACGACCCCTGGCGCGACCTCGAGGCGGACGCGTCCGAGCTGCGCTTTGTGCTCGACCTGGGCGCGACCGACGCCCGGGAACAGCCCTGTCTGCGCACGTTTCTGCGCAAGCGGGGGAAGGACGGCGAATGGGAGGAGAGCCGTCAGGTCTCCGTGCCGCGCTTGATCATGGAGGGGCGCGTGTCGGCAGAAGACCGCCGGCTGCTTTCCCTGCTCGGCTACGGCACCCGTGAGGCGGTCGTGGCCCAGACCGGCCACGGGATGGGGACGTACGAGCCGAGCACCCTGACCCTGGGCGACGAGCTCAGCGTTGAGCTCCTGCCGCAAATCGCGGCGGCGGGCCGGCTCGACTGGACCTGGCTGGAGGAGGGCGGGCATTTGGCCTGGGACGGCGAAGAGCCTTGGTCCCTGCAGTTCCGCTTCGAACCCTCCGACCAGCCCCGGGAGGAAGTGTTGACGGGCATCTTCCAGCGCGGCGACGAGCAGCTTGGCTTCGACGCGGTGCGCTACGCCCTGCCGGGGGGCTTCCTGGTCACCGACACGGTGCTGGCCACCTACGCCCCCGTGCACATGGAAGCCTGGGTGCGGGACCTGTGCCGGCAGGGTGTGATTCCCGTGCCGCTCGAGCACAAGGAAGAGCTGCTCGGAATGATCGGCGGCCAGGTGCCCGGGCTGGCGGCTGAGCCTACGGAAGAGGTGACGCGCCAGACGCGCAAGCCTGTGCCCCATCTGGTCATTCGGGGCGAGGTCGGGGAGCGCCGCCCATCCACGGTCACGCTCGACTGCTCGGTGGAGTTCGACTACGGAACCGGCGCGCTGATTTCTCCGGAGACGCCGCCGCTGCCCCTGGCGGACGCGCAAACGGGGGAGTGGTTCGATCGCGACGTGGAATCGGAGCGTGAACGGCTCGCCGAATACCTCGACGTGATCGGCGGGCGCAACAAGTGGGAGCGCGAAGAGGGTGCCCACGGCAGCATCAAGGCCCACAAGCTGCCGGTGGTTGTGGACACCATGCTGGCGGCCGATTGGACGGTCGAGGCGGAGGGTCGGCTCCTTCGCCAGGCGGGCGAGTTCTCGTTCTCGGTTCGGTCAGGCCTGGACTGGTTCGATCTCGAGGGCGGCATGGAGTTCGGCGACCAGGTGGTCGCGTTTCCCGAGCTTCTCGCATCGCTCAAGAAGAAGAGCAAGATGGTCAAGCTAGGGGACGGCACCTTCGGGGTGCTGCCCGAGCAGTGGCTCGCGAGCTGGGGCATCCTTGAGATGGCCGGTGGAGGCGCGGAGGGCGGCGAGGAAGCACTGCGTTTCAAAAAGAACCAGGGCTGGCTGATCGACGCGCTCCTGGCTGGCAAGGAGAACGTCGAGACGGACGCGGATTTCGACGAGTACCGCAAGCGGCTCGCGAAGTTCGAAGGTCTGCGCGCGCGCAAGGAGCCGCGTGGGTTCACGGGCGAGCTGCGCGAGTACCAGCGCGAGGGGCTGGGCTGGTTCAAGTTTCTCCAGGACCTCGGGCTCGGTGGCTGCCTGGCCGACGACATGGGCCTGGGCAAGACGATTCAGGTGCTGGCGATGCTGGAGAGCCGCCGGTTGGACGCGCGCAACGCAGAGGGCGGACCGCGTCCATCCTTGGTGGTCGTGCCGCGCTCGCTGGTCTTCAATTGGATCTCCGAGGCGGAGAAATTCACGCCGCGGCTGCGCACCCTTGATTACACCGGGCCGGATCGGGCCTTGCGGCTCTCCAAGGCGGACGGCGTGGACCTGTTGGTCACGACCTACGGAACCCTGCGGCGGGATGCGCCGAAGCTGGCGGAAACCCGCTTCGACTACGTCATCCTCGATGAGGCGACAGCGATCAAGAACGCCCAAAGCCAGGCTGCAAAGGCCTCGCGGTTGCTCAACGCAGATCATCGCCTGGCGCTGACCGGCACGCCGATCGAGAACCACATCGGCGAGCTGTGGTCGCTCTTCGAGTTCCTGAACCCCGGGATGCTGGGTCGCTCGAAGGCCTTCCGTACGCTGGCGACACCGGGCGCCGAGGAAGATGACAGCGTGCAGGACCTGGCGAACTCGATGCGTCCGTTCTTCCTGCGTCGCACCAAGGAGGCCGTGCTCACCGAGCTGCCGCCGAAGATGGAACAGGTCATCATGTGCGAGCTGGCCGGCAAGGAGCGACAGCGCTACGACGAGCTGCGCGAGCACTACCGGGCCGAGCTGCTGGGGGCAAACGCCACCAAGGAGATCGGCAAGGTGCAGTTCGTTGTGCTCGAGGCGTTGTTGCGGCTGCGCCAGGCGGCTTGTCATCCGGGCCTTGCCAACAAGGATCTGGTGGGGGAGTCGTCGGCGAAGATCGACGAGCTGCTGCCGCGTCTTGAGGAGCTCGCGTCCGAGGGCCACAAGGTCCTGGTCTTTTCCCAATTCACCTCGATGCTGGCGATCGTGCGCGAGCGCCTCGACAGCATCGGCATGGTCTACGAGTACCTGGACGGCCAGACGGTCAAGCGCTCCGAAAAGGTGGAGCGTTTCCAGACGGACGAGGACTGCCCCGTCTTCCTGATCAGCCTCAAGGCCGGCGGTCATGGCCTGAACCTGACGGCTTCGGACTACGTCTTCCTCCTCGACCCCTGGTGGAACCCGGCGATCGAAGCCCAGGCCATCGACCGGGCCCATCGCATGGGGCAGGAACGCCCTGTCTTCGCCTACCGCCTGATCGCCAAGGACACCGTCGAAGAACGCGTACTGGAGCTCCAGGCCTCCAAGCGCAAGCTCGCCGACGCCCTATTCAGCGAAGGCAAGAGCCCCCTCCAGGGCCTGACTCGTCAGGACCTAGAACTGCTGTTCCGTTAGCCTGGGCTCGCCCGGGCAGGGGGGCTGGCGCAGCGGTTCGACAAATCAATAGAAGTGGGGAACGCTGGGGGGGCCGTTGGACGCAGGGGGGCAAGGAGCCAACCTACCCATGACTACAGAATCCCTTCGCAGCAGCCTTGCGGGCCATGAGACCTTCGTGCGGCGCGTCGCCCGAGCGCTAACCCGGGACTGGAACGAGGCCGAAGACCTGGTGCAGGAAACGTGGGCTCACGCCCTCGTCCAGGAGCCGGACCCGGCTGCCCTCAAGCCCTGGCTTGCGGCGACGGCACGTGGGCTGATGCGGAATCGCCGTAGGGGGGAACGGCGCCGCAGGGAGCGTGAGCGGCAGTCCGCAATCCCTGAATCGGTCAGCAGTCCGACGGAGCTGCTGGCGCTGCGCCAGGAGGTCGTCGATGCGGTCCTGCGGCTGGATGAGCCGTTCCGCACGGCCGTGACCCTGGCCTATGCGGAAGGTCTGTCCCCGGCAGAGATCGCCGCCCGTGAGCGCATCCCGCCGGGCACGGCGCGCAGCCGGCTGCACCGGGCCCATGCCCAGTTGGAGCGCGATCTGGGCACCCGGGAGGACCGCGGCAGACGCTACGCGCTGCTCGCAGGGCCTGGCGTCCTCGCGCGTGCGGGCGGCGGGCTTTCTGCGACGCCCGCATGGGCCGCTGCCGCAGTCGCGCTTTGCGCAGGCCTGCTGGCCCTGTCGATCGGGCTGGGCACCTGGGATTCCAGGGAGCCGAAACCCATCGAGGTAAGCGCCCGGGCAAGTGAGCCCGGTGGGGACTTGGCTAAGGCGAGTCTGTCCTTGGCCAGCGTTCGGCTTGACGAGAAAAAGGAAGCGCGACGGGAGCCTGTTCAAGCCACATCTGGCCTAAGTGAGCACCCGTTCTGGGAAGCCGTGAGAGAGGCGCGGCGGACGGCGACGAATGGGTTCCTGACTCTGGAGCCAGCGGACTCCAAGACCCTGGTGAAGCTCGCTATGCCGGCTCCTCCTCCGGAATTGCCGGCAGCCAGCCTGACCGTGCTCGTGCGTGCCATCACGTCCCCCTTGGGGGTGACGGCATTCGTCAGCCCGGAGGCCGAGTCCCTGGGCGCCTCCGACCTCGGCAGATTGGACTGGGCCTTCCCGAAGCCAGCAACAGGCGCGGAGCTACTCGACTTTTTCTGCGCTGGCGGCGAGGGGGAACTCGCCTGGGAGGTGCGAGACGGGGCGCTGTACGTCGATACTTGGGAGTCCCTGGCGCAGGAGTCGATCCGTCACGTGCATTCCATCGCGGACCTGCTGCTGGATCCAAGGGACTACTTCGAGGAGGTTCCCCCGAGTCTCTCGCGGCTGCCGATCCCCGGCGGCGACCTAGCCATGCTCGTGCTTGAGCGCCTGGGATTTCACACCCAGGTGCAGGGGAACTCGATCGAACTCCAGGGGACAGGGCTCGAAGTTCACCACACGGGGCGCGTGCACACCAAGGTGTCCACCTATCTCGGTGAGCTGCGCCGGTCCTGGCTCCCGCTTCCTGAGAACGGCGAGCCCGCGCTGGCCCTGCGCATCGAGCGCCACCCTAAGGACGCCGCTGTTCTGCGGGCCGTCAAGGGGATTGGAGGGCCCGGTGCCCTCCTGCCCAAGGGGCACGTTTCCGTGGACGATCACCTGCGGGGCGTCCTCGAGGGAGGAGAGGTCGGGGCGATCGTGTCAAGGGACGCGCGAGAAGCCCAACCCAGCGATCTGCGCTTCAGTGTTCGCGCTGGTTTTCTCTTCGTCCAGAGCGCGGAGGAATGCCCAATCGCGTCACCGACTTCGACCTTGATGATGGATCTGCGTTCGCTGTTGGATCCAACAGGGGGAACCGATCCGGGAGGGGTGGTCAGAACGGTGATGACCGGCCACCCCCTGTTGGAGGAGGCGGCGGCGAAGGGCAAGCCACTGAAGCTGACACCAAACGCCCTTGCGGACTTCATCCCTCGTTGGATCGAACCGGAATCATGGGACTTGGACCCAGCGAACACCCTGCGGCTCACCGACGACGGTAGGTTGTTCGCCACCCAGTCCCCTTGGGTCATCGACGGGATTTTGGACCTGGTGCACGCCCTCGAATAGCGGGCCTTGCTGCCGGCGCGGGCCCAAAATTCCGGGGGGATGCTCGAAGTCTGGCAAGCTAAGATGGCCAGCTGGCATGGCCTCTCTCCCGACGCTACTCCTCGACGCACAGGACCTTCACGTCTTGCCGAATGGACGTCTGCAGCTTCGCAAGGAGGACGGGAAGGCTTTGGGGATGGCGAGCAAGGTTGCGAAGGCCTTCGAGGCATCGTCCGCGGCCGGGTTGATCTCGCTGGCGGCCGATGTGCCCGGGGACGAGATGCTGCCTCCCGCGGTCCGGTACTGGCAGGCCTTCACCCGCGAGTTCTTGACTGTGCTTTGCCAGCAGGTGGGGGATGGGCGCGAGCCGACTCCCCTGCCGGCTGAGGGGGAGCTGGCCGCCTGGGTGGCGAAGGCACCGCCGGCGCCGGGGTCCGAGTATGTGGACGGAGACCTACTGGTGGGGCTCTGGGGGCAGCTCGACTCGCACGTCCAGAGCCACGCGGGTTCGGTGGAGACCTGGCTGCGGGCGGTCCACCCGCTTTGGCGCCTGGTGGGACGGGTCACCTTTCACCTCGCCGAGAACAAGCGCAACGAGCTCTATCCGTTCGCATTCCTAGCGACGTACACCCATCGGGTTTCCGCCAGCGGGGCGCTGCAGTACCTGCCGCTCGGACGCGCGCTGAAGCAGTACGCGGGCGAGAAGAACGTGCGCGCGCTGAAGTCGCTACTCGAGCCGGTTCAGGCGGCGGCGAAGTCCAGCGAGCTGGCGGCTGAGCTGCTCGACTCCAAGCGGGTGTTCGGCGCGCTGGCCTGGGGGGCGCCCGATGCGCTGCGTTTCATCCGGGAAGCCGACGCCTTCGAGGAAGCCGGCATCGTGGTCAAGGTGCCGGACTGGTGGAAGAAGGGAAAGCCCGCCAAGGTCCAGGTCGATTTGAGCCTCGGCGCGGGGAGCCAGACCAAGGTCGGTGTCGATGCGCTGGTCTCCTTCAAGGCCCAGCTCGCCCTGGGGACTGAGAAGATCACGGCCGCCGAGTGGAAGAAGATCCTGGCCGCGCCCGACAATCTCGTGCGCCTCAAGGGGCGGTGGGTGGAGGTCGACCGGGAGAAGCTGACCCAGATGCTGGCCCACTTGGACCGCGCCGCCGGCACGGGCGTGACGCTAACCGAGGCGATGCGAATGCTCGCGGGGCTGCGGGAAGCGGGCGATGGGGGGCTCTTGGACGGTGCCCCGGAGGGAGGTGGGGATTGGCTCTCTGTCAGCGCGGGGGGGCAGCTGAAAAAGCTGCTCGGCAAGCTGCGAGAGCCTGGGGAGCGCGAGCCGCCCAGGGCATTGAAGGCGACGCTCCGTCCCTACCAGAAGGTGGGCTACCAGTGGCTCTCGCTGCTCGGCGGCCTCGGCCTGGGTGCGTGCCTGGCGGACGACATGGGGCTCGGCAAGACGCTTCAAGTGATTGCTCTGCTGGCGGCATCGAAGTCAAAGAAGAGTCCGCCCTCGCTTCTCGTCGTGCCCGCGTCGCTGGTGGGCAACTGGCGCGCCGAGTTCGAGAGGTTTGCGCCCTCTTTGAGGATCTTCTACGCGCACCCCTCGCAGACCGAGCGCAGCCAGCTGGAAGATGTGGGGCAGGCGTCGGCGGGGCACCACGCGGTAGTCACGACGTACTCGATGCTCGGCCGGCTGGAGGGCGTCATGGACCTGTCCTGGGACTATCTCGTGCTCGACGAGGCCCAGGCGATCAAGAACCCGCGCACCGCGCAGACCAAGCGCGTGAAGGCGATCCAGGCGCGCTCGAAGGTGGCGCTGACCGGGACGCCCGTCGAAAACAGCGCAGCGGATCTTTGGTCGCTCTTCGATTTCTTGAACCCGGGGCTGCTGGGGACATCTTCGCAGTTCGCCGATGTCCTCAAGCGCGAAGACGCCTACGCCCGGGTCCGCGCGCTGGTCTCGCCCTACATCCTCCGCAGGCTCAAGGTCGACAAGAGCGTCATCGACGACCTGCCCGACAAGGTCGAGCTGCGGACCGACTGTCCGCTGACGAAGGGTCAGGCGATTCTGTACCGCAGGTCGGTCGAGGAGCTGCGCAAGGAGCTCGCGCGCAAGGACCTGGAGGGATTTGAGCGGGCCGGTCTGGTGCTCACGTACCTGATGCGTTTCAAGCAGATTTGCAATCACCCCGCGCTCTTCACCGGCAGCAGCAACTTCACGCCCAAGGACAGCGGAAAGTTTGGACGCCTCGGCGCGATCGCTTCGGAGATCGGAGCGCGCGGCGAGAAGATGCTGGTGTTTACGCAGTTCCGCGAGATGACGGCGCCGATCTCGGAGTACCTCGCCGAGCAGTTCGGCCGCGCGGGTCTGGTGCTGCACGGCGGTACCAGCGTCAAGCGCCGGCCGAGGCTGGTGGAACAATTCCAAAGCGACACGGGCCCGCCCTTCTTTGTGATCTCGCTGAAAGCAGGCGGCACCGGGCTCAACCTGACTGCAGCGTCCCACGTCGTTCACTTCGATCGTTGGTGGAATCCGGCCGTCGAGGACCAGGCCACAGACCGCGCCTTCCGCATCGGCCAAAAGCGCAACGTGATGGTGCACAAGTTCGTCTGCCGGGGCACGGTCGAAGAGCAAATCGACGCCATCATCCAGGACAAGCGCGGGCTCGCGGTCGAGCTTCTCGGATCAGCGGGGCCCGAAAAGCTGCTCACGCAGATGGCCGACGATGAGCTGCTCGACCTGGTCGCTCTCAACCTTGAATCGGCGGTGTTCTAAGCATGTCCTGGAAGCACGACAGAGCTTTTGACGGCGCCTATGAGTCGGCAGCGATGATCCGTGCGCGGGTCCAACGGGAGATCGCCAGGCGGCGCAAGGGCGGCGAGCCCTTTGTGCCCGTCGAGTGCAAGGTGGCGCGCGGCCTCCCTGCTAAGACCTTCTGGGGCAAGGCTTGGTGCACCAATCTGGAGTCCTACAGCGACTATGAAAGCCGGCTGCCCCGGGGCCGGACGTATTTGCGCAAGGGCCACGTCTACGACCTCGTCATCGAGGAGGGCGGGGTTTGCGCTTACGTGACCGGGAGCGAGATCTACGCAGTGGAGATCGTCATCGACGTCCTCGATCCTGAACGCTGGAAAGGCCTCAAGCAGGCTGTCGCGGGCGAGGTGCGCAACCTCGTCGACCTGCTCTCCGGCACGCTCGGCGGGGGGGTGATGGAGGCCGTGACGAATCCCGAGGGGGGGCTCTTTCCCGCGCCGGAGGAAATCCACCTCAGCTGCAGCTGCCCGGATTGGGCCGACTGCTGCAAGCACGTGGCGGCCGTCCTGTATGCGGTCGGGGTCCAGCTCGACGCCGCGCCCGAGCTCTTCTTCCAGCTGCGCAAGGTCGACCACAGCGAGCTGATCCAGACGGTGACGGCGGAGGGGCCGAGCCTGGCGAGCGATGACGCGAGCGCCCAGGTCCTGGTCGCAGACGAGCTAGCGGACTTGTTTGGGATCGACCTCGCCGACCCGGAGAGCGCGTTCGGGTAGTGGGGCCCAGGGCGGAGGAGTAGCCGGGTAGGCGAAGCTGCGTTGGATCAGTCCCGGTCCCCGGTGGGGGGGAGGCGCACGGACCCAGCGCGAAGGAAGGCCCCGCCGACCAATTCCATGGTCGACGGGGCCTGCTCAGCGAGAGGCTCCGCTCGGCTGCCCCGTCGGTCGGGGCTAGGGAATGCAGCGAGGATCAGTTGAAGCCGATGCTCAGCGCCTGCGTGAAGTTCGACGTCTGCATGGGATTTTGGTCGCGGTACCAGGCCTGGAAGACCCAGGTGGTGTTCGGCAGGATCGGGACCAGGCCGCTCGGGGTTGGGGTTTGACCGAGGTCAGGCGTGAGCTGAAAGCTCCCTGTCGCGCCAGAGTTGAGGATCTGGCCGGCCATGTTGTACCGACCGATTGCGCCCCCGAGGCAGAGGTCCCCTTGGCTGCCGCCAGGCATCTGGACGAAACCCTCGTCCATGGAGACGATGAAGAACCCGAACTGATTCAGCGGGAGAGAGGAAGCCTGCAGGGTTAGGTTCTGCCGACTGACGGTGGCTGAGCCAGACGCCTCAAGCACACCCGGTTGTCCTGTCGAGTTCATTGCCGCCGGTGCACACACGTCCACAGCGATTGAGTCGGTGTAGACATCGACCCGGCGCGAGGGGCCACCGTTCCTTCTGCCGCCCGCGAAGAACGCCATGTTCGACGCGGTGGTGGCCGCCAAACCCCAGCGGGCCTGGCTCAAGTTGTCCGTCGACCAAGTGTCCGTGCTGGCGTCATAGATCTCGACTGAGTCGACGATCGTCTGGGGGGTACGGAATCCACCCCCGAAAATCACCTTGTTGCCTACCCGCGTTGCGGCGAAGAACTCCCGGGGGTCGATCGTGGTCGGGTTGCTCCAGCTGTCTGTGGTCGTGTCGAGCGCCGATACGATATCGACCCCGCTGTCCGGTCCATTGATCGACCCGCCGGCGAAGAGTGCCACGTTACCGATGCTGGCTGCTGCCATTCGGTTGCGTCCGGTTGGCAGGGTCAAGAGGCTCCAGGTTCCGGTTGCCGCGTCGTAGACATCCACGGTGTCTACGACGCTGGATCCATCCCAACCGCCGGCAAAGTAGGCCTTGTCGCCGATGACGGTTGCAGACATTTCGGCCCGTACCGACGATAGGTTGGTGGTCGTCCAAGTTTGGGTCGAATCATCGTAGATGTCGACGATGTCGGACCAGTACCCACCGGCGAACAGCACCTTGTCTCCGACGGTCACTGCGGACAGGTTGGACCTGGGCTCAGCTAGGTTGGCGGTCGTCCACTGGCCAGTGGCGTTGTCGTAGATGTCGACGACGGAGCTTTGGTTGACCGCCAGGTTATCTCCCCCGCCTGCGAACAGCGCCTTCGTGCCTACGCTCGCCGCTGCTAGGTAGACGCGGGCAACGGACAGTTCATCTGTAGTCCAGGTGTCGGTGGCCGTGTTGTAAATGTCGACACGGCTGCTTGGACCCGCGTTGTTCAAGCCTCCGGCGAAGATGGCTAGGTCGCCGACGCTGGTGGCAGCAAGCCCTTGGCGGTTGGCGGATAGGTTCATGGTGCTCCACTGCGCGCAAGCATCGGAGGCGCTGGCGGAGGCGAAGACGGCGGCTAGGGCGGATGCCCGGGCGAGGCGATGGAAGGTCCGAGTGTTCATGGATGAGTCCTTTGCGAGAGAGGTGGATCCGAGCCCCAAGATGTGAGCTGGGGAGGAGCTCGTCGGTTTGTTGGGCCACTGGTGGCTACCAAGTCAGCTCTGGATTGACAGATCTCCGTCGCGCGGTTGCGCGTGGATTCCTGCACCGCTGTTGGCCGGCGCCAATCCTTAGTCGGCTGCGAGCATAGCGGCGAAATCCGTGCGTGATGGACTGTTCGTTGCGCCCAAGTTGGAGCTGACTCGATGCAGGATTTGTGGGTTTTGCGAACCACTCGCGTGGTCGAAAAATGTCGGCGAATTCTGAGTCCCTTGCGTTCAAAGGTCTGCGCCTTGAGATGCGGCGGAGGGAGTCTTCCCGAGCACAGGATCCAGGTGAGGGGCGTCGGCAAGCGCCAGTCCGTAGGCCGCCCGGCTACTCGACCGCCGAGCGCGTGCGCCTTAGTCCCACCAAAAAAACTGCTGCTTTTCCACCACCGCGCCACTCGCGTCGAGGCCGATGCGCCGCCACAAGTAGTGCGTGCTTGAGGGAGAGCGTGAGTAGATCAGAACCTCCGTCGCCAAGTTGTCTCGGACGTGGTCCGGCAGGCCGAAGCTGGCTTGGACCTCGGCTTGGGTCTTTCCAACCCACGGGTCCGAGCTGCCCGCGGGGCCCCCGAGGGGGACCGTTCCTATGGTGGTGGTGATGCTGGCGCCGAGGAGGCTGTTGGAGCGATCCGTTTGCGCTTGCTTGAGCGTCTTCCCCACGCGTCCGGTCATGTCGAATTCGAACAGGCTGAAGGTGCCCGAGAGTCCGCCGTTCTCGTTGAATCCTGGGTGATTCGGACCGCAGTAGAGCCAGCTCGTATGCGGTGTCGCTACGTACGTCGAGAGGGGAGGGCCCAGCCGGCGCAGCACTTCGGCCCTCGATTCCCCCATCGCGATCGAGTCGAACGCAGCCTCGGAGTAGCCGGCGGCATACTCGGTGTCGGTGAATGCTGCGACCAAAACTCTGGGGACAGCGAAGGCGAGCGTGGCCGCCAGAAGGGTCAGCAGGAAAGCGATTCTCACTCCGTAACCCTAGTGGTGAATGGTCGGAAGAGGCGAGGGCGGACCCGGTTGACCGCCTTGGGTAGGAGTTTGGGAATCCTCTTATGCTGGGGACATGCTCACTCTTCTGCTAGCTGCAGCTCCCGCGCTCAGCGTGCCGGCCCAAACGCCGGCGCCGGTCCATGTCACGTTCCTTCCGGAGGTACGGACGGAGCCCGCGGACGGACGGCTCCTGTTGCTCTTCTCGAGGGACGACTCGGAGGAACCGCGCTTCCAGGTGAACGGCTCGGTGGACAGTGCTCAGGTCTTTGGGATGGACGTTCATGACTGGGAGCCCGGGGTCCCGCTCGAAGTTGACTGGAAGGCATTCGGCTATCCCATCGAGTCACGGCTCCTGATGGATCGGGCCGAGTACAACGTGCAGGCTGTGCTTCACCTCTATGAGACCTTCGAGGTGGAGCATGGGCATACGTTGCAGCTGCCGATGGATCGAGGAGAGGGGCAGAGGTGGAATCGTGCGCCGGGCAATCTCTACAGCAAGCCGAGAAAGGTCATCTACGAGGGCATGGGGGTTCCGTTTCAACTCGAGCTCGATTCCGTGATCCCCGGGATCGATCCGCCCAAGGACACGAAGTACATCAAGCACATCGAGATCCAAAGCGACCGGCTCTCGGCGTTTTGGGGCAGACCCATGCACCTGGGCGCGCACGTGCTCCTGCCCGAGGGTTTCGACGAGAACCCGGACGCGCGCTATCCGCTGATGGTGTTTCACGGACACTTCCCAGCTGACTTCGGCGGTTTTTCTCCTGAGCCACCCGACCCGAACATGGAGCCGGTTTACTCGGAGCGCTTTGGAGTCGACGGCTACAACCTGATCCAGGCGCAGGAGGCCCATGACTTCTACAAGCTCTGGACGAGCGAGGACTTCCCACGCTTCCTCATCATCCAGATCCAACACGCGAACCCCTACTACGACGATTCCTACGCGGTGAACTCCGCGAACCTAGGGCCCTACGGGGACGCGATCACCTACGACCTGATCCCGCACATCGAGGAGCGCTTCCACGGGATCGGCGAGGGCTGGGCGCGCTTTCTCTACGGCGGCTCGACAGGCGGCTGGGAGGCCCTCGCGGCCCAGGTGTTCTATCCGGACGAGTACAACGGCTGTTTCGCGGCCTGCCCGGACCCGATCGACTTCCGGGCCTATTGCCTGGTGGACCTCTACGGGCAGGAGAACGCCTACTACAGCGAAGGTCCCTTCGAGCGCATCGAAATCCCGATGCACCGGGACTGGCTCGGGCGGGTATCGGGGACGATGCGCATGGCTGGCCATATGGAACTCGCCCTGGGCAGCAGGAGTCGCTCAGGGGGCCAGTTCGACATCTGGGAGGCGGTCTACAGCCCCGTCGGCCCGGACGGCTACCCCGCACGCATCTGGGACAAGAAGACCGGCGTCATCGACCGCGAGGTCGCCGAGTCTTGGCGCGAGAACTACGACCTGCGTCACATTCTGGAGCGCGACTGGGCGAAGCTCGGACCCAAGCTCGTCGGCAAGCTGCACCTGTACTGCGGCGATATGGACAACTACTACCTGAACAATGCCGTCTACCTGATGGAGGACTTCCTCGAGTCGACGACCGAGCCTGCCTACGGCGGCGTGGTCGAGTACGGTGACCGTGCCGAGCACTGCTGGAACGGTGACCACGAGAACGGCAACCACCTGTCGCGGCTGCGCTACAACACGCTTTACCTACCCCGGATTCTCGAGCGCCTACGGGAGTCCGCGCCCGAGGCCTGGCCAGGTGTCACGGGAAGGTGAACCTGGCCGCGATGGGCTCCTAGTCAGAAGCATCACAAGGGTGGAGGGGCCGACCGGCGAGCGTCCCAAGGTTCGCTCGCTGCAGGCTGTGTTGTCCAAAGGTCTCCGGCTGGCGCCCATTCTCCGATTCACTGCCATGGCGCGTTGAGTGCTTCTGACGGAATGCGAATGGGCGCGATAGCGCAGCCGAGAATCGGCCTTCTCAGTTGGAGGCGTCGATCAAGCGATAGGCCACATCGAAGTCAGGGTCCTGCTTGTTGGGCGGAACAGTGGGCAGCTCGAGCTTGCCTTGGATGCGAATAGGCTCGTAGGGCAGGTAGTCGATGGGCTTGCCCTTGGGTGCCCGAACGTGGATCCACTCGTCGTAGTTGGGCGCTCCTCCAAAGCAGCACTCCGCCAGGTGGGCGACCAACATGAGTTCTGTGACCTGCTTCTCCTCCCATTGAAGAGGGATCATGTAGCCCTCGATGGAAACCTCCTCGCCGTCCAGGGCGATGATCTCGGGGCGGACTGCAATCTCGCCTTCCTCCGCATCAGGGCCGAAGTCGAGCTGGCTGAAGGTCAGGTTGTGGCGGCCAGTGACCGGGTCTTTCACCGGTGCGACGAAGGGGGCAGGGCCCGTCTCGGGAACGATGGATTGAACCCGAGTGAACCAAATGCCCTTGGCGTCCTTGGATCCCAGGACGAGGGCCGTCCGATCGGGAGACCGCAGGCTGGCTTTCAGCAGGCGCTTGCCGTCGGCTTCGGACCTGGGGCCGAGGTCCAAGGTCAGGACCTCGAAGGGTGCCTTGTCCCAGGTCTCGAGCAGGTCGGCAAAGGCACCGAGGTCTTGGACCTGGGCGTCGATCTGGAATGTCTCTAGCTCCGGAGTTCCGGGAACCTGGGTGTGAACGGGTGCGCTGAGCGTTGCCAAGAGCGCGAGGCCGGCGAGGCTGTGAAGGGTGGTGATGCGTCGTTGGGCGAGCATGGGTTAGTTCTTGGAGTTCTTGAGGTTCAGGACGACGTCATAGCCGCCTTGTTCGTTGAGGTCTGCGCGCATGCGCATTGGGTTTCCATGGGCCTGGTCGAGCTCGCGCACCTGGCGCGCCAGGTCGCCTAGGTCTTGGGCCTTGGAGCGCTGCTCGCCCGACGGGTTCGGAGTGCGGCCCATGGTGCAGGCGATGGCGGACATGCTGAGCAGGCTGATCAGCAGGATCCCGCAGCGTTGAGACGCGGTGCAGCGGGTGGCCAGGGGGCGATCCCGCAGGAGCAGGCTGCGCATGCGGGCGTAGAAGGGCTCGGGTTCACTGAACACGCCGATGCCGGGGGAGAGTCGCCAGCCGCGCGGGGGGCGAGAGCTCGCCTGGCTTTGAGCAAGGGCCAGCAGCTCGGTCGCGTAGCTGTGTCGCCCGAGAGCATGGGCCGCTGCGTCGTCTGCCAGCAGCTCGGCCTGGTCGCGCAGAACCCGGCAGTGCAGCCAGTAGAGGGGATTCCAGAAGAGCAGGGGCGCGGCCAGCGCGGCGATTCCACGGGCGAGGCCATGGCCCATGGCCAGGTGGGCGTGTTCGTGGAGCAGCACTGCCTGGAGCTGGGTGCGGCGCTCAGGGCGCAGGAGATCGGAGGGCAGCAGGATCCACCCCGGCTGGTGGCCGCAGCACAGCGGGCGCTGGATGCTCGGGCTGTGGACGATGCGAGGAAGGGGGGCGCCGGATGGCAGCAAAGCCAGGACTTCTGCGGGGACGGGCTGGGCACGGCGTACGGTGCGCAGCAACGCGGCGCAGGCGGCGAGGAGCAGGAGCCCGACCGTGGCGGCGCCGATCAACCAGAGCATGCCGAGGCTCCATCCGGTCTGGACGTTTTGGAGCTGGGGGATGGGGGCGGCTTGGCCGGCCGCTGCGGCAACCCCGTTCGAGGCGGCCTGCTCAGCCAGCGCTTCGCCGCTCAGGACGAGGCTTGGAAGCTCGCGCATGCCGGAGGCGTTCGCCCCCGGTGCCAGGGGGCGCTGCATCGGCGCCGCCAGCAGAACGCCGGTGACGATGGAACCGAACAGGCTGAGCTGGACCCAGCGGTGCCGCAGCTGGGGTGCGCGCAGCAGCACGATCCCTAGGGTCCCAATCGCCAGGATCAAGGTCAGCCCGAGGGCCAGGCTGGGAACGAATGCGATGGGCGTGCTCATTTGGACTTCCCGTGCTTGGCCTTCATGCGAGTGAGCAGAGACTGCAGCTTGGCGAGCTCCTGCTTGGAGGGTGCTTTGATGCTCATGGCTCCCTCCACCAGCTGGTCCAGAGCTCCGTCGTAGGCGCTTTCGAGGACGCGCTCGAGTAGGCCTCGCCGCGTGGCATCTTCCTCGATGGCGGCTCGATAGACGAAGGAGCGACCCTCCGTGCGATAGGTCACCAGGCCCTTGTCCGTCATGGTGCGCAGGAAGGCCTGGACGGTGTTCTGGACGATCGGCAGGTCGTCCCGCAGGGCTTCGTAGATTTGGCGAACGGTGGCTTCATCGCGTTCCCAAAGCACCTTCAGCAGGGCGAGTTCGCGATCGGTGGGGTCGGGTGTCGGGGGCTGGCTCATATCGATGATGAATGCAAGCTTAGTTGACTAAGCTTTGAGTCGCAAGTGGATTTCCTTGGCTTGCACAATCCGCGGCCCATCCAAGCGGGGAGCCCCCCGCGAGCGTCGCTCGCGGGGGGCTCCTCCTCGTCACCAGCGCCTGCGTGGCCTAGCGGTCCTCGACCGGCAGCCCCATGCCGCTGCGGTCGGGGTCGGTCGGTCGCGAGGGTGCCCGGTAGGCGCCCGTCTTCAGCTCTTCGAGCATCTGGGCGATACCCCGGTCCAGCTGGGGGTCGGCGCCGTCCTGCATGAGGGCAGGGTCGTCGATGACCTCGATATCGGGGTCAACGCCGTGGCCCTCTACGCCCCAGGAGCCGTCGACCTCATAGAAGCCGAAGGAGGGGATGGCGAGCGAACCGCCGTCCATCAGCTGCGGGCCGCCGGAGTAGCCGACCAGGCCACCCCAGGTGCGCGTGCCGATCAACTTGCCAAGGCCCGCCTGGCGGAACAGGTAAGGGAACATGTCTCCGCCCGAACCGGCGTCGCGGTTGATCAGCATGCACTTCGGTCCCTGGTGGGAGTCGTCGGGGCTGGCCCAGGAGCGACCGTTGCGGCGTCCCCAGTAGTTGGTGCGCGGACGATCGAGGGCTTCGATCTCGCGGTTGGGGAACCAGCCGCCACCGTTCCAGCGCTCATCGATGATCAGCGCGTCCAGGTGGGCCTGGCCGTAGAACTGACGGAAGAAGTCCCTGCGGCCTTCGACGGCGGTGTTGGGCACGTAGATGTAGCCGACCCGTCCGCCCGAAGCCTCAAAGACGTGGGCGCGGTTGCCCTCGATCCACTCACGGTAGCGCAGGTCTCGCTCGCTGCCGAGGGTCTTGACCCTTACCCGGCGCGCGCTGTCGTCCAGCGTCGGGCTCTGGGACACGGTCAGCTCGACGGACATTCCGGTCTTGCCGACGAAGGCGGCCCAGGGATCGATCGTGGGGCTTAGGGGCAGTCCGTCGACCTCCAGCAGGTAGTCGCCTTCATTCACATCCACGCCCGGCATGCTGAGCGGTCCGCGGGCGTCGACGTCCCAGGAGGCGCCCTGCACGATGCGCGCGATCTTGTAGGCACCGTTCTCGACGGCGAAGTCGCAGCCAAGCATGCCGACACCGACCCGCGGTCCACGCTCGATCGGCCCGCCGCGGACGTAGGCGTGGCCCACGTTCAGCTCGGCCACCGTTTCGCGCAGCACGTAGTCGATGTCGCTGCGCGTCACGCAGTAGTCGATCATCGGGCGGTACTGCGCATAGACGGCGTCCCAGTCCACACCGTGCATATTGCCGGCGTAGAAGTAGTCGCGGAACAGCCGCCACGCGTCGCGGTAGACCTGGGCCCATTCCGCGCGCGGGTTGATCAGTGCCTTGAGTCCGTCGGTCTTGACGTTCTTGAGCGAGCTTCCGGTGCCCGCCTTGCCGATGGCGAAGCCATTGGCGCGTCGAACGAGCAGCTTCTTGCCGTCCGCCGAAAGCTGATAGCCGCCGCTGCTGGCGACTTCTTGTTCGCTCTGTTCGTCGCCGTGGATGTCGTAGGCCTTGATTCCGCCATCGCGGACGAACATCAGGACGCCCTTGTCGTTGACTGCCAGATTGCCCAGATCCCCCGTGGCGAGGGGCAGCATCAGCGCGCGCTGCTCGAAGCCTTCAAGGTCGATCTCGACCACCTTCGCGGGTTCCTTGGAGCCGCCTTTTTCGCCATCGTCGTCGTCCCCGCCGCCTGCACCGCTGCGTTCGGCGGTGAGGGTCGCTTGGCCCTCGGGCGTCTGCAGGGTCCAGTTGGCGCTGCCGTCCTTCAGGGTGCCTTCAAAGGGGATCGCGGGGCCGTCGTTTGGAGCGATGTCGCCGAAGCAGTCCCCGGTCGCGAGGTCGACCTCGCCCTTGATGGTGCCTGCGCCGAGGGGCGTTTGGGCCGAACCGGTGAGTTCATCGCCCGACAGCTTCAGGGTCATGCTGACCGAGACGCTGTCCATGCCGGGAATGCTGAGCTCGCCCTTCCAGGCGCCGGACACCCCGTCGTCGACGACTTCAGCGCCGTCCTCGCTTCCCCCTTCCTCCGAGTCGTCGGCGTCTTCGCCTTCTTCGCCCTCCTCGTCTTCGGAATCCTCATCGTCCCAGGATTCTTCGTCGCTCTCGGGCGTCCAGGGATATTCGACGTCCTTGCGCAGTGGGACCGCGATGAGCACGCCGGTGTCGGTGTAGATGTAGTTGGAGTCGATGTCGGACCCCTCTATCCCGTCGAAGCTGCGGCTGCTGGCGAAGTACAGGAAGTCGCCAACACGATCGAAGACGGGCTGCCCGTCATTGAACATGGAGCTCGTCACTCGCGTCAGCGTGTTGTCGCTGGTGTCAAAAAGGTGAATAGAGCTGCGCTGATTGCCGTCGGGGACGTTGGTGAAAGTCAGCCAGCGGCTGTCGTGGGACCAGTTGACGGCCACGCCCCACTCCTCCAGCTCACACTGGTCCACGGTGACCTTTGCGCCGGCCTCGATGTCGTGGATGTAGATCGTGCCTGTGTTGTCCGAGTAGGCGATCTTGTTCGAATCGGGGGACCAGCTGGGGTTGTACAGGTAGCCCTTGGATCCTGTGGTGAGCTGCTTGGTCTCGCCGCGTCCGTCGGACTGGGTCACGTAGAGCTCGTATTCGCCGGTCGCGTCGGAGAAGTAGGCGATCCAGCGGCCGTCGGGGCTCCAGGCCGGGCTCTTTTCCTGGACGCCGTCTGTGCGCGTGAGGTTGCGGGGGGAGCCGTCCTCGGCGGGCAGGGTCCAGATGTCGCCGCGGGCCTCAACGCAAACGCGCTTGCCGGTGGCGGACAGGCCTGCGGCGCGCAGCATGTTGCTGACGTCGACCAACTTGGGCCGGACCGTCTCGGTAGCGCCGGGGATGGTGACCATGACCTGCTGGCTCTCGCCGGTTCCAAGGTCGAGCAGGAAGAGGCCCGAGTTGTTCTGGAAGACGATCTCGCCCTGGCCGTTGCTGCCGGGCCCGATCGCGGGCCACTTCACGTCGTAGTCGGTGAAACTGGTGACCTGGGTGTGGTTGCCGTCGGGGGACGACTTCCAGATGTTGAGCCGATGCTCGGCGCCGCGGTCGGAGACGAAGTAGAGGTCGCTCCCGTGCCACATTGGAAAACTGTCGGTGCCCTCGAACGTGGTCACGCGGCGGGAGGTCTTTGCTTCGAGATCGAAGGTCCAGATGTCGGTGGCCATGCCGCCGACGTAACGCTTCCAGTTGCGACCGTCGCGCGCGTTGGGGGTGTAGGCGAGTGTCTTGCCGTCCGCACTGATCGCCCCGTTGAGTCCGTAGGGGATCGGAAGGGCATCGGGCAGCCCGCCGGTGGCTGGCACGGTGAACATGCGCGGGGCGCGGCCCTGGCCTGAGAAAGCCGAGGTGGAGAAGATCAGGCGCCCGTCGGCGGTCCAATCGGCGAACTGATCGCCGCCGGGGTGGTGCGTGACGCGGAAGGGCACGCCGCCGTCGACGCCGACGGTGTAGAGGTCGGCGTCACCGTCGTAGTTGCCGCTAAACGCGACGGTCCTGCCGTCGGCGCTGAAGCGCGGGTTGCTTTCAACGCCCGGGGGACTCGCCAGGGGGCGTGCCATGCCGCCTGCCTTGTCGACGAGCCAGAGGTCGTCGGCGTAGACGAAGACGATGTGGTCAGCGCTCACGTCCGCAAAGCGGAGCATCCCGGCTTGGGGGGACTGGCTGAGGGCAGGACTGGCTGCGCTGAGAGCGAGAGCGGAGAGGAGGAGGGCTCGAGGGGTCGTTGTCATGGAGGGGCAGCGGGGAGGGTTCTCGGACAAGGGCATCCTTGCCGCGAAGGTCGATCTACGGGAGAGAGCCGGGAGCATTTCCGCGTCAGCTTTGAGTCTCCTTACGCCGAGCAAACGCTCGGGTGGTGTCCGTTGCACCCGGGTCGGGCTGGGCTAGCCTTGTCGGGTATCCGCGGCGAGGACGATGCCGAGCAGGACCAGCGGTGCGGCCAGCAGCACGACCCGTTCGGGTGCTTCCTTCAGGAAGGCCCAGGCCAAGGTAGATGCGACGATGGGCTCGGACAGGAACACGACCGAAACGAGCAGGGCGGGCAGCCAGCGCAGGGCCCAGTTGCAGGCCGAGTGGCCGAGCAGCTGGGGGACGAGTGCTAAGCCGACGAGGGCGGCGTAGGTTCGGCCATCGAAACCGAACAAGGCGTCGCCGCTGATGAGCGCGGTTGCGATCAGGAAGAGGGCGGCTGATCCGTAGCACAGGAAAAGGTAGCGCTGGATCGGGAGCCGCTCGCCCACCCTGCGGCCGATCAGCACATAGCCCGCCGCGCCGATCGCGCCGGCCACCGCGAGCACCGCGCCATACAGCTCGCCCTCTCCGCCCTCCCCGGCGAGGGCGATCCAGGCCGAGCCGCCCAGGCTGAGCCCAACGCCGGCGAGGGCGCGCCAGGTCGCCCGGTCGCCGGTGATGAAGGGGCTGGCGAGAGCGACCCAGACGGGGGTCGTCGCGACGAGCAGGCTGCTGAGCGCGACGCTGGTGTTGTCGAGCGAGGCAATCCAGGTGCCGAAGTGGAAGGCCAGGAAAGCGCCGGCCAGGAAGGCCAGGCGCACCGCTCCGGGGAACTCGGCCTCTTCCTTCGAGCGCTTCATTCCGCCGCTGAGTCCGATGATCGCTGCGGCCAATGTGCAGCGCCAGGCTGCCTTGGCCACCGGGGGACAGGCGGCCATGCGGACCAGAATCGCCCCGAAGGACGTGCTGATGACACCGATCGCCAGGACCAGGCCGATCCGCGTGGAAGACGGCCGTCCCGCGGGGGATCCAGCCAGGGTCTTGGCGGCCTGCTGGCTGGGGACGGGGCGTTCCATGGGGCCCTAGAGCCTACTTGGGGGTGGCTGGAGCACCCCACGCCCGTGGCGGTGGATTTCTCGGGAGAATTTTCGGACCAGGCCGTGGGGGCTGCCCTGGGACGCCCCTCCCATCATCAGCTGAAGTGGTGAGAGCCTTCAGCGACTTGCGTCCGGGGAATCAGGGCGGGCCCGTGGGGACGGGCCCGCCCTCCCTTTTTTGCCTGGCTGGGGGCATCCGGGGCGGGACGGGGCGACTCCCCATCGAGCGGCCGCTTTGCCACCATGCACGCTGCGCCAGCGGGCGCAGAGCCCATGACCCATCCCAAGCGCGCACGCCTCATTCCCCACCTCCTCGCTCTCCTGCCCATCCTGGCGCTGCTGGGGGGCGCGGTCTGGCTCCAGGCCACCGACGGGCTTGGGGACGGGGGCATGAACAACCCGTTCACGTACATAGCGCTGCTGCTTGCGGCGGGCCTGTACGGGCTCTGGTTCCTGCTTTTCAGCGGCCAGAAGGGTTCGACCAAGCTGGGGACGCTGCTGGGCGTGGGGGCGCTGATCGGTGCTGCGGCTGCGGTGGTGCGGGTCGACGGGTTCTCGGGCTCGATGGTGCCCCAGTGGCACTGGGCCTGGGAGAAAAGCGAGTCGGCCGATCTGACCGCCGAGGCCCTGGTCGCGGCCGCGGAGGCCGGCGTGGATCTGAAGACCACCACGCCCCAGGACTTCCCTGGCTTCCTGGGTCCGAATCGCAACGGGTCGGTGGACGGCTTGCGGCTGGCGCCGAGCTGGGATGCTCCTGGGCCCGAGCTGCTTTGGAAGCAGCCGGTGGGCGGGGGGTGGTCGGGCTTCGCGGTTGTGAACGGCGTCGCGATCACCCACGAGGAGCGCGGCGAGGGCCAGCTGGTCGTCGCCCGCGACGTGCTGACGGGCGTGGAGCTCTGGCGCTACGGAACCAGCGCCACCTTCAACCATCCACTCGGGGGCCCGGGGCCGCGCACGACGCCGCTGGTGCACGACGGGCTGGTCTACGCCCAGGACTCGGCGGGTCACCTGCTGTGCCTGGAGGGCTCTACGGGAGCGCTCGTTTGGGAGCACGATCTGCAGGCCGAGTACGGCATGACGCCGGAGCTCGAGGAGAAGATGGTCCAGTTCGGTCGCTCCTGCTCGCCGCTGGCGGTGGACGACATGCTGATCATGCCGGTGGGTGGCAATCCGGCGGTGAAGCAGGCCGGGCTCGCCGCGTTCGATCTGCGCACAGGCGAGCTCCGCTGGGAGGGGCCGCCGCGCCACTTCAGCCATGCGTCGCCGCTGCTGGCTACGGTCGCGGGCGTGCGGCAGGTGCTCGTCATGAACGAGGAAAGCGCGAGCGGCCACGACCCGGCGACCGGCAATCTGCTCTGGGAATATGCCTGGCCCGGCAAGACCGGCGGCGATGCGAACAACACGTCCCCGACGCCGGTCGGCACCGACGGAGTGCTGGTCTCGAAGGGCTACGGCCGCGGCTCCAGCCTGCTGCGCATTCAGACGCCAGAGCCTGGCGAGCAACCCAGCACCCAGACCGTCGAGCCCGTCTGGGCGTCCCGCCGTGCCCTGCGCACTAAGCTCACCAACCCCGTGTTGCGCGGCGACCATGCCTACTCCCTGTCGGACGGCATCCTCGAGTGCACCGACCTCGCCACCGGCAAACGCGTTTGGCGCGACGGCCGCTATGGCCACGGCCAAGTCCTCCTGGTCGGTGAGCATCTGCTCGTGCTTTCCGAAGAGGGCGAGCTGCTGCTCATCGCCGCTGACCCCGAGCGGGAAAACGAAGTCCTCGGCAGCTTCCAGGCCGTCGACGGCGTGACTTGGAACACCTTTGCCCTCTACGGCGACATCGTACTCCTGCGCAACGGCCACGAAGCCGGCGCCTGGCGCCTGCCGACGCGCGTGGGGGAGTAGTCTTCGGTGCCGGCAGGGCACGCCCTACAGTAGTTCTTCTGCGAGGCGACTCTTGATCCGAACCAAACCCCCGTTCAGCTGCCAATGATCGAACTCTTCGAAGACACACTCCTGGACCCTCTCTGGGGCTGGTTCGTTTGGTTCCTCCGCTTCACCGGCGAGGTGATTCTGTACGGCTTGACCATGGGCAACTACCGGCGAGGCCGGCGGGGCTTCGCCGAGTCGTTGGCGCCGGTCACCGTCGGGATCCTGTTCTGGGTGATGGTGGTCTGGTTCCTAATCAAGCTCCTCTAGTTCAGAGCACGCGCAGCACCTGCCCTGTGAGCTTGCCCTCGACGCTCTTGGCGTAGGCGAGTGCGGCGCGGGCGGCGGGGACGGGTTCGAAGCCTCGGAAGTAGGGGGCGTAGGCCGGCATTGCCTCGGTGATCACGCTGGGGCTGATCACGTTGATGCGCTGGCCCCGGTCGAGCTCGATGGCGGCCGCCATGGCGAAGGCGTTGAGGGCGCCGTTGACCATAGAGGCCGAGGAACCTGAGACGATGGGGTCGGAGTCGAGTACGCCGCCGGTCAGGGTGAAAGAGCCGCCCGGATTCAGATGCTCGCGGCCCGATAGGACCAGCTGAACCTGACCCATGAGCTTGTCCTTCAGGCCGACCTCAAAGTCGACGGCGGTCATGTCGCCAAGTTCCTTGAAAGTCACGTTCCCGGCGGCGCAGACGATTGCATCGAGCGGGCCCGTCGCCGCGTAGAGCGCGGTGATGGACGCGGGGTCGGTGAGGTCGACGCGATGGTCCCCGGACGAGCGTCCGGCGCTCAGCACCTCATGGCGTTGGCCCAGCTCGGCAGCAACCGCCTTCCCGATCGTTCCCGACGCTCCGATGACTAGGACTTTCATCCCAGCAGCCTAGCGCGCCAGGGGGGCAGGCTGGTCTTGGTTCCGAACCCTTGATGTTGATTCCGAGGGGGGCCTGCCTAGGGGGCGACCCTGGGCGCTGACTGAGCGAGCCACCAGAGCCTCACGGTCACCAGTAGGAGGAAGGCGAGCTCCCAGCTGAATGCTGGAGTGATGGGCTTGTTCGTCAGCCATCGGGCCCCAAGAAGGGCGAGGATGCCGATCCAAATGCCGTGGGCGATCAGCCCGATGTCGGTGAACTCGTCGCTGCCGCGGAAGCGAGAGACGAACACCGTCCAGAGGCTGAAGGTTCCAACCAGGCCGGCCATCGCACAGAAGACCGAGAGGACCGCGATCGCCAGCTCTTGGCCGGGCAGCTGCCCTTCGAGCACGAGCATGGTGATTTCCATCCCGGCAAGCATCAGGATCCAAGGCAGGATGCACAGTGCCATGATGCACCCGATGAGGGCCGAGAACGTGACTGGGAGCATCACGAAGAACAGCTCGAAGAGCATCCACTTGCGCTCTAGGGGGCCGGCAGGGGGCATAGATCCAGTATCGGCCGCGCCCTGTCCCATGCTGAAATCTGAGGCCGCCTATGCCCGACGAGGCCTCGGGAGCCAGGATCAGGCGAGGCCGAAGGCCCGCAGGCCGGCCCGCAGGGCTCGCCGGGACCCTGTGATCACCACCTCGCCAGCCCCCTCTGCATCTTTCAGCCGGCGCTCGCCCGAGGCGATCGCCAGGAAAGTCTCGCCGCTGGACTGCAGAGAGGCGTCCGGACTCCACTCGGGGGCGCCGCTGGTTTCAATGGTGCCCGCGTCGATGCGAGCTTGGGTCAGGTGGTCGTCGACGCGGAACTCGATCACGACGCGGGTGGCCGCCGCGCGCTCCGGACGGAAGGCGTACTTCAGTGCGACCGGGTTCCATGCTGCGCTCCAGTGATCGTCAGGGTTCTTCTCCCCCAGGAGCGGAGCGCCGAATTCGGCAAGGGCTAGTACGGCTGCCTCCAGCTGTCGGCCGCGATCGGTGAGGGCGTAGTGGGGGTCTGTGTGCTCGACGAGACCCGCGTCCTGCAGATCCCGCAGCCGGCTGGCGAGCAGGTTGGTGCCCATCGCATGGAGATTGGCGCGCAGGTCCCGGTAGCGCTTTGGCCCACCCAGGAGCTCACGCACGAGGAGCAGGGTCCAGCGCTCCCCGACGATATCGAGCGCCCGTGCGAGGGCGCAGTGCTGGCCGTAGGAGCGCCTGGTCATGGGGGTGATCTTAGCCACCTGTAGTTGAAAAAGATATAGCAGTTGGGTTGGCGATGGCTAGTTGAAAAAGATATAGCTTTGGCATGCATCAGGAACCTGAGCCGAAACTCCTACGGGCTGCACTCGTCGGCAATGCGCTGTTCTCCAGTTCGTGCGGTCTGCTGCTGCTCGGCGCTGCATCGACGCTTGGCCCAGTGTTCGGGGTGCCACCGATGGCCCTAAGAATCGTAGGGCTGACGCTCTTGCCCTTTGCCGTGGCCCTGGTTCTCAACGCACGACGGACCCGCCCAAATCGGAGCGAAGCAAAGCTGGCGGTCGCCTTGGACCTCGGCTGGGTGGTCGCGAGCCTTGTGCTGTTGATCGCCGGGCTCTGGCCACTCTCTGCGGCTGGTTTTTGGGCGGTGCTCGGGGTGGCGGACTGTGTCCTCGCCTTTGCCCTGCTGCAGGCTTGGGGGCTTCACCGCTGGCGCGCGGCATAGGTCGGGGAATCCCGGATTCGGCGGCACTACCCGCTGGAGGACCAGCCTCGCTCCGGGTGCTGTTCCCAGGGTTCGAACCCGGCGACTAGGAATGTGGCCCCGGGTCCAGCTTGCTTCAGGCTCGGGGACTGCGGTGGCCTACACTCCGAGGTCTCGGCCATCCAGGCCGGGAAGCGGCCCTCCCGCCAGCCGCGCACGCCTATGGATTCCTCGCACAGCAGTCGACCGAGCCTTCGAGCCATTTGGCTTTGGCTCCCCGTTTTCGTCACTCTGCTGGCAAGCAGCATCCCCACCTTGCTGGAGGGCGCGCCAGCGCCCGTGATCGAGGACGAGTGGGGCTACCTGTTGAGCGCCGACACCTTCGTCGCTGGCCGGGCAACCAACCCCACGCACCCCCTTTGGGAGCAGTTCGAGGCTGTCCACCAGTTCCACGTTCCCAGCTACCAGTCCAAGTACCCGCCGGGACAGGCACTGTTCCTGGCCCTTGGGCAAGTGCTCTATCACCCGATCCTGGGGGCCTGGCTCGGCTGCGCCCTGATGATCGCCAGCATCATCTGGATGCTGCTGGCCTGGGTCTCGCGGGGCTGGGCCTGCGTGGGGGGCTGGATCGCCACCTTCCAATACGTGGTCGTCGGCATTCCGTTCGGCGGTGGAACCTGGGGCTATTGGTCCCAATCCTATTGGGGGGGAGCGTTGGCGGCCGCGGGCGGGGCCATGGTTTTCGGCGGCGTGGCGCGCGTGGTGAAAGAGGCGCGCGTGGGGCCGGCGGTCATCATGGGCGCAGGCCTGTTGTTGCTCGCGAACACGCGGCCGCTCGAGGGTCTGATCGCCTGTTTGCTGCCGGCCCTCTACGCATTCGTCTGGCTCGTTCGTCAGCGTGGCGCTGGAGCGCGGGCCGCCTGGGGGCGCGTCGTACTGCCGCTGGCGTTGGTGCTTGCACCGGGCTTCGCCGCGATGGGTTGGTACAACCAGCAGGTGACCGGCAAGGCCACCGAGATGCCATGGAACACCCACTACGAGCAGTACTGCGTGTTCCCGCTCTTCCTCTGGCAGGAGCCCGTGCCCGGGCGGGATTGGAACCACGAGAACCTGGCGTACTTTCATGGCAAGGTCGAGCGCTACATGCACGAGCGGCACAACACGCTCGGGGGCTTCTCCAAGGCCACGGCAGGCAAGATCGCCCGCTTTGGCATCTTCTTCTTCGGTCCGATCTACGGGATCGTACTGCTACTGGCGGCCGGGTCCCTGCTCGCCGATCGGCTCGCACGCATGGCGGCAGCCCCCGTGGCGCTGGCCGCGACCGCTGGCCTGGCGAAGTTCAACGCGCCTCCCCACTACCAGGCCGCCATCACGGGGCTCGTGGTCCTCTTGATTGTGCTGGGGCTGCGCAGCCTCCAGGGGAAGCGCCGACTTGGTCTCGAGGGCTCGGCCTTGGTGCGACTGCTGCTCGGGCTTAGTTTCGTGGGCTTCCTTGGGGGGATCGCCTTCTCGGTACGCAACGCCGAGACGACCCAGCAGAGCAACCGCAGGCAGTCCGAGCGCATGGTCGAGGCGGAACCGGGCGAGCATCTGGTGCTGGTCCGCTTTGGCCCGAAAATGGGCAACGGCGACGAGTGGCTCTTCAACGCCGCCGACCTCGAGGGCTCGCGCATTCTTTGGGCCCGCGATTCCAGCCCCGAAGCGCGGCAGGAGCTTCTCGAGCACTACCCGGACCGCAAGGTGTGGCTGCTGCGCACCGGCTTCGGCGCGGCCCACCCGCGGCCCGTTCCCATGGACCGCTCCGAGCCCTACGGCCCTAGCGAGGGCGACGGCCCCAGCAGGAAGTAGGACTTGCTCATCGGGCGTTCCTCGTCCGGCCTGCCTACCGATCCATGAACGCGAGGTCGATCCGCAGGGTGGCGATGAACTCTTGCTTGCCTGCATCGCTGCCCCGGAGCTCGACCGTCGCCTGTGTCGCCCGGGGCACAGCGGCTGTCATGGCGCCGCCGCCGATGCTCACGGGCTTCTCACCCCGATACAGCCGGTAGGTACCGGGGGCGGAGAACGGAACCTCCGCGATTCCAGCTTCGAGTTGGGCGCCGCTGAGCGTAAGGCTGCTCCCCGAGGCGGGGCCGTCGGGCTCGCCGCGTAGGCTGTAGATCGTCTTAGAATCCGGCGTGCCGACAATTGTGATCCTTGCCTTGAAGGGCGCGGGGAAGCGGATGTGATGGGTCTCGCCGATCTCCGCGATGTCATCGATGCGCACCGACAAGTGGTTTCCCGCGATAGCGATGGCGTCGCAGTCCATCAGGCGGGGAAGGAAGTAGGGCCCGCCCGACCGGGAAATCAAGACGGTTTCGTCCACGCGTTTCTTCGGGACCGGCCTCACGATCAGTTGGGGCTCGTATCCCTTGGGTAGCCCCTCCCATGTGATCTCCACCTGGCGCAGGTGGTCGGACAATCGAGTTCCGTTGATCTTCGCGCTGGTGACCTCGCCGCTCGCAGGGATCTTCAGGCCGGTGACGGTGACGAAGTCCTGTCCGCCCTGAAACCGCAGTGCGGCGCTGTACGTGCCCGGCGGCAATCCTCTGCGTTCGAACAGGCCTGCCTGGTCATGGTCGAGGGAGTAGCCCCTGGCCGCAGCCGGATCTCTCAGGTGGAGTTGGATCAGTCCCTCTGGCACGGAAAGCTCGCCAAGATCGATGCGAGCCGTGAAGCGCGCTCCCAGGGACAGCACAAAATCGTGGTCGCGATCGGTGTCCCCCGGCTTGAGGGGCTGGCTCTGGGGGATATATGGCTTATCCCAGGCCTCTATGCGGATGGTCGAGCCGTGGGTCAAGACCAGCTTCGATTCGTAGCGCCCCTCCTGATCGGTGAAGATGCCCAAGCCCATGCGCCCCGGGCGATGGATCATGAGCGCCGCCCCGGCGGCGACCTCGCCGCCGGGCCATGTGACCTGGCCGCGCACGCGAACCGGCTTCTGGAGGTCGAGCGTGATGTCGCCCAGGTCCTTGCCCTGGATGAGATCCGCTGGCTCGATTTCGATCAAATGGAGGGCTTCCTCGTAGGAGAACAAGCCCCGGCGGCGACCCAGAATCGAATAGGGCGGACCGGCATCGTCCGCCTTGCGGAGCTCGAAACGCACGGATCCGTCGACCGCGCTGGATGAGGACACGATGTGCGCAACACTGTTGCCCTGCCTTCTGCCGAGATAGAGCGCCACCTCCGCAAGCTCAAGCGGGTGGCCGGCGGGATCGAGCAGGCGGGCGGTGATCGTGGGCTGTGGAACCATGCGGGTGCGCACGATTCTGGCTTCTCCCTCAGACCTAGGACCCTCGCCCTCGACGGTCCAGGTGGATCCATGGGACAGCACCTGCATGCGAACGCGGAAGGCCCGCGCGCCCGTTACGAACACGGGCCAGTGGGCCACGCCATCTGCGATGGGGACGGTGTAGTCCTCCTCCCAGCGTGTCGCGACCCTATGGCCAGGGAAAGCCAGCGAGGCGGTGCCGGCGACAGGCAACGGTTGTCCGCCGGGTCCCTGCACCTCGATGCGCAGGGATCCGTGGGGAGGCATGGTCAGGGTGCGAACGGCATCGCTGCCCGACTGGGTCTGGAAGGGAAAAAAGCGTTCCTTGGAGACGGCGTTCCGCTCAAACTCACCGAAGCCGGGGGCGTCGATCGCCACAGCATCGATCGAGAACTTGTTCCAGTCGTGCTGGACCGGCTCTTGGCCGTCGAACAGATAGCCGGCCCATGGATTCTGGAAGTGGGCGGCGCCATTGCGAACGCGATGGACAAGGCGATGGGTATGGTCGTTGCTGTTGCCCCTCGGGTCTGGATCGTTGTGCACGCGCGCGGTGGCTGAGACAGACACACCGTCGTCGATTGTTCGGCCGGCCTGATCCAAGACGCGAACGACCAGCCTCTTGGCGGAGGTCGTTTCGACGACGGCCTCGCCTTGACCAGCTTCCACGATCTGGGTGCCTAGCCCAGTGGAATCTCCGGCGAACACGATGGCCGTAGGGTCAATCTGGAGGGTGACCCTGCCTTCCCCATCGGCCTTCCAGTGGTCGCTCTCGTTCAGGAACGTCCGCTCGATTGCCATGAGCGCGTCGCCGTCGTCTTCGAAGCGCGACTTGGGGAGGATCCAAACATCGGCCCCTGGAACCGGTTCGCGGGAGTCCTTGCGCAGGACCAGGACCTCGACTTCGTTGCGGGCCGCCACCCGCGCAGCCTGTGACGTGGCTGGGTGTTCTGCGGCTGAGCCCAGCAGGCGCGCGTCATTTGTTGCTCGAGCGTCGACTCGGCCTGCGCGGGTCGTTCCCCCCGCTGTCAGACGGTCCCCCTCGGGTCGCTCGCTGGCCAGCCACCAGGCGCCTGCAGCTAGACCTGCCAAAGCGACTAGGCCGATGGCGACGCCGAGCCCAGCGGCAGAAGTTGCCCCAGCCTCGACCCGCAGCATGGGCGAGATCCAGATCGCCCACGTGCTCCTATCTCCGTACTCGGTGTCCAGTCGCAGGCGTAGGCTCTTGATTCCCCGCTGGATGCGCCCGTGGATTGTCGAGACCGGGCAGCCTTCGGCCGCGGCGATCTTGCGTGGCGCAAGCCCCCCGTAGAAGCGGGCGAGAAGGGCGTGTCGCTGTTTCTGAGGCAAGGCCTCGATGTGATCGAGCAGCACCCGCTGTTGCTCCATCAGCACAGTGTCGTCGAGGGCGCTTGGGCCGGAACCCTCGGGCCGGGCCACCGCCTCATCCCGGTGGCGTCTGCGCCGTTCCTTCCGGTTCCGAGAGCGAGCCACGTTCTTGACGATCCCCGAGAGCCATGCTCGCGTCGGCACTCCCTTGGGAGCCCGGGCGCCGCGCGCTTCGATGAGTGCTTCCTGGATCACATCCTCGGCCTCGTGCCCGTCCCGCACGAGGGCGAGCGCCAAGCCGTGCAGCCAATCGGCATGCTCGAGCATGGTGGGGAGGTCGAATTCGGGTCGCATGGACGGTCCAGTCGTGCGGGATGGGGTGGATCTAGGCATCTCGCAGACCCATGACCGCCGAACCGGAATCCTAAGCACGGACTTCGAATTTTCTTTCCCGGGAACCTGGGGGGGCCGCTGCAGCAGCGCCTGGGGCTGCTACCTGGCCCCTAGGGCACGGGTTCTTGGCTCTGTGGTAGGTCTAGTGGGGGACCAGCACGGTCCCTGTCTCGCTGCTCTGTCTTGTCGATTCTTGGGAGGAACCCATGCGCGCGTTCCTGCGACCTCTGTTGATCGGTCTCGCGGCCCTTCAGATCCACGTGGCCGGCCAAGAGCCGATCGTTCCCCAGCCGGGCCCGGGTGGCAGCGGCGGCGGAGTCCATGCCCTATCCCAACTACGAGCTCGGAGGCTTCAAAGCCGACGTCGGCAACATCGGGACCGGCGAAATCGTCTCTGGGGTGCAGGCGGCCACGGAGGTCCATCGCGGGCTGGTGGCGGGGCTGCGCGACGGCAACGAGTTCGTGCCGGCCAACAACAAACGCGTCGAACAGCTGGAGGCCATGGGAGAGCGTTCCCTCTCCGCCCTGCAGGCGGTGGTTCGGGACGAGCATTTCCCGGGGCGCGGCTACGCGGCGTGGGCGCTCGCGTCGGTTCTGAAAGTGACGGGGACTCGCCCGCCAGAGGCTATGGAACTGCTCGAACAAGCCCGTTCCAGCTCGAGCGGCTACGTCTCCGAGTTGGCCCGCTCGGGGCTTTCGATTCTCGACTAGCGGCCGGAATCGAAGCGCGTCGGGCGCGAAGGGGAGGACGATCCTTGTCGGCTTCCCTACCATGCATCCGTGTCCGATCTGCCCTACCTCCGCGGCTACCCCGAAGCCACGCTCGACCGCATCCGCGACCTACTCGCGGCGGGGAAGCTCGGCGCTCTGATCGCTAGGCGTTATCCGGAACGCCACCCCTACACCAATCACAAGCTGCTGCACGGCTACGTTTCCGAGCTGCGTCAGCGGCACATGAAGACGGCGAAGTCGGTTTCCAAAGTCCTCTACGACGACCGGCTGCTCGTAGTGGAGCACGCCCTGGGTTTGCACACCTTCGAATCGCGGGCCCACGGGTCTAAGCTGCGGGCGCGCAGCGAGATCCGCGTCGCCGGGCTCTTCCGGGACGTGGCGCCGGAGTTCCTGCGCATGATCGTCGTCCACGAGCTCGCCCACCTGCGTGAACGCGACCACAACAGGGCTTTCTACCGGCTGTGCACGTCGATGGAGCCGGAGTACCACCAATACGAGTTCGATCTGCGCCTGATGCTGACGGCCCGCGAGGTGGAAGGCGCCAGCGGGCAATAGCTCCGTCCGCCAATGCGGAGGAGGCTCAGCGCAGGAGCGTGGCGCGGTAGCGCTTGCCCTTGATCCGGCCCTTGTTCAGCCGCGAGGTCGTGGCGCGCGCGAGAGGCTCGGAAACCGCGACGTAGGTGAGGCGGTCCTGGACCTCGATCTTCCCGACGTCGGCGCCGGTCAGGGCACCCGCTTCTCCGGTGAGTGCGCCCAGGATGTCCCCGCGGCGCACCTTGTCCTTGCGCCCGCCGGAGATCCGAATCGTCGCCATGGGCGGCGGACCGGCGAGCTTGGCGAGCAACGCCGGCACGGCGGCGGCCCCGATCGGCTTAGCCGGGATCTCCGCAATCGGCAAACCGGTCAACTCCTCGATGGCATCGATGCGCGGGTCATGGCCGTCCTTCACGAGCGAGACGGCGACGCCGGTCTTGCCCGCGCGGCCCGTGCGGCCGATGCGGTGCACGTAGGTCTGCGGCTGGCTCGGGAGCTCGTAGTTCACGACGAGGTCGAGGCCGTCGATGTCGATCCCGCGGCCCGCGACGTCGGTGGCCACGAGGATGCGCACGCTGCCGCCCCGAAAGCGGGCGAGGACTTCGTCGCGATGGAACTGGTCGAGGTCGCCGTCCAGGCGGTCGGCGCTGACGCCGGCGTGCCATAGAAAATCGGTCAGCTCAGCGACGCTTGCCTTGAAGTTGCAGAACACCAGAGCCGATTCGTGGGGATGCTCGACGAGCAGCCGGCACAGCGAGGGGAAGCGCTGATCGGGGGTGCTCGCGAGGCGCAGCTGGGTGACGCCGTGGATCTCCTGGGCCGCCTCGGGCGCTTGTTCGGTCACCGTCAGGCGCAGGGCGCGGGGGCGCTGCAGCGAGCGGCTCATGCTCTCGATCGAGTCGGGGAAGGTCGCCGAGAATAGGGCGGTTTGGCGTTTCACCGGCAGTTGCTCAGCGATGCGCCGGACCTCGGGTCCAAAGCCCATGTCGAGCATGCGATCCGCCTCATCGAGGACGAGCATGCGCAGCGTGCTCGGGTCATAGGAGCCGTTCTCCAGGTGATCGAGCACGCGGCCCGGCGTGCCGACCGCGACGTGGACGCCGCGCCCAAGCGCCTCGCGCTGGGGCCGCGCGGGTTGGCCGCCGGTGAGTTCCAGGACGGTGAGGCCCGGGAGCCCGGTGGCGAAGCTGCGGAGCTCGCGCGCGACCTGGGCGGCGAGTTCGCGGGTGGGGCAGAGGATGAGCGCCTGGACGGCGCGCTCAGCCAGGTCGATGTGCTGGAGCAGCGGCAGGCCAAAAGCTGCCGTCTTGCCGCTGCCGGTCTTGGACTGACCCACGACGTCCCGACCCCCCAGCAGCGCGGGGATGCAGCTCGCCTGCACCGGGGTGGGCACAGTGAAGCCAAGGGCCTCGACGGCCGCCAGGAGCGGGGCGTCGAGCCCGAGGCTGGCGAAGGTCGATGCGGGGATGGGCGGCACGGCGGAGAGCATAGGGTCTCCAACGGTCAGGGGAGGCGGGCTCGCCGAGAACAGGCCGGAGTGTCGCGCTGGGAGTCGCTCCAGCCCTGGCGGTCCCTGCCAGTCCCCTGGGAAGCGCGCTTGGGCCATCCCTTGCGGGCAATTTGCAGTCGCCGCAAAACAAGATCGCTCCAGCTGCGTACCCCCGCCCCCAAGCCCTGACCCATGGGCGACAGCCAAGACCGGCCTCATCTTCTCTTCCCGCGCTCCAGCATGCTCAACCCGCTTCCCCTTCTCCTACCCTTGCTCGTCCTGCAGGGCACTTCGGTGAGCGATGAAACCGCCGAGCGGATTGCCCGGGTTGAGGCGGGCCTGCGCCCCCCGGTTCTGCTTCAAGGGGAGTCTGGATGGTCGCTGGAGGAGCGCATGCACCACTACGGCGTGCCGGCCGTTGGCATTGCGGTGATTGACGATGGCCAGATCGCGTGGCACAAGGTCTATGGAAAGAGCGACGCGAAGTCGGGCGCGTTGGCGACGACCGAAACCCTCTTCCAGGCGGCATCGATCAGCAAGCCGCTGGCCGCGATGGGGGCTCTCAAACTGGCGGCGGCTAAGGGCGCCAGCATCGACGAAGACGTGAACGCCAAGCTCAGGGGCTGGAAGCTGCCGACCAACGCCTTGACGGAGGCGAATCCTGTCACCCTGGCGCTCCTGCTCTGCCACCGGGCGGGGACGACCGTGCACGGCTTCGGGGGCTACCCGCAGGGGACGGAGCTGCCTACGGTTCCCGAGATCTTGGACGGGAAGGGTCCGGCCAACAGCCCGGCCGTGCGCGTCGCGCGGGCCCCAGGTTCGGAATTCGACTACTCCGGTGGGGGCTACACGATCGCCCAAGCGTGGATGATGGACGTCAGCGGGAAGGCCTTTGCCCCCTTGATGGAAGAGTTGGTCCTCGGACCGGCCGGGATGAAAAGCAGCACCTACGCGCAGCCGCTCCCGAATGTCCTGCACGCAAGGGCCGCAGCGGGCGTACCCCCCAGCGGAGTACCCGTGCCCGGTGGGTGGCACGTGTATCCGGAGCAGGCGGCAGCCGGGCTTTGGACCACGGCAGCGGACCTGGCGCGACTGCTGATTGAAGTGCAGCAGGCGCTCCAGGGCAAGAGCGAGGCATTGTCGCAGGACCTAGCCGAGCGCTTGGTCCCCGGGGACGGCGAGACCATCGGGCTCGGCTTCTTCACCAGGCCGCGTGAGGGACACATCTACTTCGGTCATGGCGGCTGGAACGAGGGTTTTTCGTCGGAGATGATCGCCCATCGTGACGCGGGCTATGGAGCGGTGGTGATGACCAACGGGAACCAGCCAGCACTGGTCGAAGAGATCCTCCAGGCGATTCGCGTCGAGTACGACTGGGCGGCGACGAAGGTTCACGTTCCACAGCCTGTTCCCGAGGAGATGTTGGCCCGCAATGCTGGCCGGTACCGCTTCAACTCTGAGCAGGCGATCGAGGTGCGTGCAGCGGGCGGCAGCCTGCAGCTCGCGATCAGCAAGGGCCCAGCGACCGAGCTCGCCCACGTGGGGGAGGGCGTCTTCTTGCACCCTGAAGAGGGGACCGAAATCACCTTCCACGAGACCTCCGTGGGCCTTGCGCTGCGGGCGGCGGAAATGGGGGTCTTCCGGCGGCTCGCGGAGGGGGAACGCATGCCGCGGGAGCTGCTATTGGAGGGAGCTTTCGACGAGGCGCTTGCGGCTTACAGGGACCTCCAGACGAAGAACGGCGGAGCGGAGGCCGTGGCTGAGGAAGCGCTCAACAATGACGGCTACGAGCTCTTGGGCAGCGGCCGGGCCAGCGAGGCAGTTCTGCTGTTCCGGATCAACGCCGCGCTCTATCCGAAGTCCGCCAACGCGTGGGATAGCCTCGGGGAGGGCTACCGGACGCTCGGGGATGCATCCCGGGCGATCGAAGCCTACGAGGCAGCGTTGAAGATCGATTCCGCCTTCCCGACCGCGATCCGAGCCCTCGCCGAGCTCAAGCGCGAGTAGGCCATTCGTCTACCAGCGCGTGGGGGCGTAATCCTTGAGGAACTGCCCCCAGCAGTGCTCGCCGGTGTTGAAGCCCACGAAGATCGGATCGAGCACCCGCGCCGCCCCGTCGATGGAATCCAGGGGCGGCGCGAAGCGCTGTGCCTCTTCCTTTTCCACGGCCTTGGCGAAGGGGTCCTCGTCGGTCACCCAGCCGGTGTCGACGCTGTTCATGTGGATCCCGTCCTTGGCGTAATCCGCCGCGGAGGTCCGCGTCATCATGTTGAGGGCCGCCTTGGCCATGTTGGTGTGGGGATGGCGCGTGGTCTTGCAGTTGCGGTAGAACTGCCCCTCCATCGCCGACACGTTGACGATGTGCTTGTCGGGGGTTGGCACGGCCAACATCAGGGGCTTGAGGCGGGCGTTGAAGACAAACGGCGCGACGGCGTTGACGAGCTGCACCTCGAGCAGCTCGACGGTGGAGACCTCGTCGAGCTCCATGCGCCAGGAGTTCTTGTCCCGCAGGTCGAGCTGCTGGCCTTCCCCATCCTGCATGCCGCTGGGGAAGAGGTGGGCCTGCTCGGCTTCACCCAGCAGGTCGAGCTGGCTCATGGCTGCGGCGGTGCTGGGATCCTGCACCAGGGCGAGGGCCTGCTCCTTGGTCTCTTGACCGAGGAGTTGGCGCAGCTCTGGCTTGAGCTTGCTGCTGTCTTCGCCGGCAGCCATCTCCTCGTAGTAGGCCGGGGGGCGCCGCACGGTCTGGCAGGCGTTGTGGATCAGGAAGTCCAGTCGTGTCTCCGAGGCGAGGAGCTGGGCGCAAAAGCCCTCCACGGTGGGAGTGTGTCGCAGGTCGATGGCGTGCAGCTCGAGGCGCTCCTTCCACTCTGCAAAGTCGGACTCGGCCTCGAAGCGCCGGGCGGCATCGCAGACAAAGCGCGTCGTGGCGATCACCCGCGCTCCCGCGCGCAGCAGCATCAGCACGATCTCGAAACCGATCTTCACGCGGGAGCCGGTGACCATGGCCACGCGCCCGCTCAGGTCGGCAGTCGCCGTGCGCTTGACCCAGTTGAGGGTGGCGCAGTCGGGACACATCGAGTCGTAGTGATGGTGCAGCTCGGTGAAGTCCTCCTTGCAGACGTAGCAGGGCTGGGGCTCGCTCAAGAAGCGCACCGTGTTGTCCTTGCTGCGCTCCCGCGCTTGATGCTCCAGCAGGGCCCGCTGCTCGGGGCTGATTACCAGCCCCTTGGGAGCCACGGGGAACGCGAGCGCCCGCTTCATGGCGCGATTGCTGGTTGCTTCCAAGGCCGCATCGTCCCTCTTGCGGATCTCCCGCTTGGCCAGGTTGCGTCGTGCCTTGGCCTGTTTTCGCCGCTCCAGCCGATCGGGCAAAGCCACATGCCCCGCGGCGGCGCGCAGTCGCCGCAGCAGCGCCTCATCGATCTCCGCAAGCTTCTCGGGCGCCGCCGCCAGGTCCTCGAGCCAGGGCAGGTTGGCCTCAGCCTCAGCCTGGGTCTTGTTGGGCTTGGCGCCCCCTCGGGGACTGTCGGAGGGATTCGTAGCCATGGGCGCGCACTCTAGCGAGGGGGAGGGGAATCGGGCACCCCTCCCGATCACTCCCTGGTGGCTGTCCTCACAGATCGGATCCTGGCGCATACGATGGGTTACGGCCCGCGGGCCCTCAGAACCCACGGATCGAGGACTCTTCCCATGCACACCACCCGACTCCTACCGCCGCTGATCGTCGTCACAGGCGCCCTGGCTCTCCTGTCCGGGGCCCGGGGCTTCGAGCTGCAGGGGGGGATGCTGGATCTCACCCAGCGGGACTTTCGGATCTTCAACAACTTCAACGAGGTCGAGGCCAACGACAACCAGGTGCCGGACCCGGACTTCCCCGGGGCGCTTGGGGCCGAGCTGGCGATCTGGAAGGGCGTGGCGGAATGGGGGAGCCAGGCCCACGGCACGGGGGGGACCGATCCGCTGCAGTCGGATGGCATCGGTTCGGGCTTCGCCAACTTCGACGCCTTCTACGTGGGGGAGCACACCGAACCCGGCGGGCCCAACCAGAACGTGATCTCGATGATCTCGGGGGGCTCCTCGACCTTGGCCTTCGTGGATATCCCCATCGGCGACGGCTGGCGCATGCGATTCCGCGAGAGCCCCTACACCTGGCACGACGGCCCTGGTCCCGTGAGCACAGGCAGCGAGCCCTTCGACCTTCAGGGGGTGGCGAGCCACGAGTATGGCCATGCCCTGGGCTTGGCCCACTCCAGCGTGGTCGGGACGACGATGTTCGCGGCGGTGCCGGCGGTCGACGGCGGCATCAGCCTGCGTTCGATCGAGGACGACGATCGCGCCGGAGTCCAGTTCATCTACGGGGCCCTGTCCCCGACCAAGCCCCGCGTGGACACCTACGAGCTGAGCGCGGGTCAGGTCACCCTGCTGGGCGAGAACTTTGACCCCCTCGCCAACGAGGTCTGGTTTTCCCAGGCCCTCGCCGGCGGAGACGGAACCCCGGTCAAGGTGACCGGCGCCCCGTCCCTCGCGGGCGGCACGATCTTGACCGTTGCGATTCCAGCCGCCGCGGGCCCAGGGGACATCGCGGTCAAGCTGCCGGGCGCGAGCCCTGACCAGCTCTCCAACGCCTTCCCCTTCGATCCGGAGCGGGAGCCGGCGTTCCAGGCCCCGCTCTACTACGGCCAGGGGACTGCACTGCCGGGTGGATCCGAGCCCGAGGTGCTGCTGCTGAACGTGCCCAGCCTCACGGCGGGTACGCTGGATCTCTCGATGGCCTCGGGGCCGATCACGGGTCTTGGCGTGGTCTTCAGCGGTGCCGCGCGCACGAGCCTTCCTGGAGCATTCGGCACCTTGCTCGTCGCCGGGCCCCTCCGGCGCGACGCCGTGTTCGCCTACTCCTTCACCCAGGCCAGCGTCAGCGTTCCCATTCCCCCAGGAGCCCAGCTTGGGGAGAGCCGCTACTACCAGATCTACGCGCTCGACTCCGTGAGCTCCGGCACGGGCCTAAGCCGGGGCTTGCGCGTGGTCTGGGCGCCCTGATTCACTGGCCCTCGACGGCAGCGGCGCCAGCGCCCACGGGATGTTCGAGTTGCACCTAGCGCTAGTCGGATTGCGGCATGAACTCATCCCGGCCGGCCAAGCTGCTTGCCCTACGTAGCTCCTCTTTGACTTGGACGAGATCGTTCTCGTGGTCCCCGGCATGCGGGGAGTCCCCAAAGAGGAAAGTCGAGTGTGCCCTGAGGCTGTCGAGCACAAGGACTGTTGGAAGGAGTAAGGGGCCCGAGTGTGTCGCGGATTCCGAGGGATCCTGGAGACGGAAGGAGCCGTCTTCCTCTTGCTGCACGTAGTGGGCCAGTAGATCCGACCAGGTCCCGTGCACAGCGTGGGATCCCATTCGCTGAACGCCAACGTAGACATCGTGTGGATAGCCGAGATCCCTGCACATGTCTCGGAGGTTGGGTAGCCCTTTGGCCGCGACAGCTTCCGATTCGGTGATCCCGGCCTGCGCTCGTACGCTTTCGATCGACCGGATCATCCGCTCTTCGATCGCCCACCGAGCGCCGCCCCGTTCGGCCACGTTGGCCTCCACGGGGTCGCGGAGGGTCAGGTCCGCCTTGACCGCATGGCCGATGAACCGGGTGAATCGGTCATTGTCGACCTGTTGTACCAGCCACTGGGTGTTCAGAGCTGACTCGGCGATGCACCTCGCCAGCAGAGCAACGGTCCCTCCGCACTGCGGGTCCTGGGCCAACTTCAGGGTGGAGTGCATCAACCGAGAGCAGCGGTGGAGCAGGCCCCGAAGGACCCCGAGGTGCACGGGGTCGCGATCGAGATGGCCGGGGTGTCCGACCGGAACGCTCGCCATGTCGACGCAGAGGACGGCGACGTGCTTGTACCATTCAAGCAGCACAGGCATGGGGTCTCGCTGCTCCTTGCACCTTCTCTCGATTTCTGGAGAGAAGGTGGGGCCAGCCCGTAGCACCAGAGGACGGGGCCTTCTTCGAGGATCTCTAGGCTTCGTCATTGGACCAGTCTATTGGCGCATGGAAACCACGTCCACGAGACAATCAAGAGGGGCGGATCGCTTCCTAGCTCCCTGGGCACCAGGTGCCGTGGGGGACAGGGTCGCGGCCCTGGGGGCCAGTGCGTAGGCTGGAGTTCTTGCACCACAGGATCAGGTTGCGGCGGCGGCCGCGCTGGATCGCTTCGACGCGGTGGCGATGGACGCCGAGGTGCACGATCGCGACGCCGGGTTCGTGCTCAATCTCGAGGGTCTCGCTGGGGCTAGGTTCCTCTTGGCGGTGCAGGTCGCAACGCTCGCCCAACATCACGAGCTCGGCGCCGCTGCCCTCCTGTTCCAGGCAGAGGTTGAGCGTGACCTCACTGTCGTCGACGTGGAAGCCAAGCTCCTGATCGGCGTCCCGTGCGTAGTGCACGAGGTAGCCATAGCGCTGGTCGAGGGCAGCTCCGCCGAATGGGGCGAGGCGCTCGGCGGCGAGGGGGCACGTGCGCTCGAGCAGTGAATCGAGCAGAGCGCCGAGACCAAGCCCATCCAACTCGATTCCGTGCTCGTGCATGGAGTTCGGCGCTTGGCTTGCGGCGTTTGCTGCATCGATACGGGCCAAGACAGCAGTGCAGCCGGCGGCGCTGAGCAACGGCAGCCTCCAAAGGCGTGGGCCGAGGGCTTCAGGCTGCGCGGCGATCCAGTGTTCGGGCTCCAGGCACCAGCCGGAGAACCTGTCGGGAGAGGCGGGAGGCTCCATCGTCATTCGCGCAGCTCTTCGGCGATCGCTGCCGCCACCAGGCTGTTGCCTAGCGGAGAGTAGTGACCGCCCGGCATCCAGTGTTTCTCTTCGAGCATCGTGTCCACGCTCTCGACCGCCTCCGCCATGTCGAAGACCTCGAGGCCCGCAGCGCGCCATTCGTCGACGATGCTCTGCCAAGGGGCAGTTCCTGCCGTGGCGCATTCGGCAAGACCCGCCTGGCTGGGGAGCACGAGGATGCGGAAGCGCATGCCACGCTTGGCGGCCTCGGCAGCCATTCGCTGGCCGATGGCGGTGACCACAAGACGCGCCTCATCATCTGTTCGAGCGAGCCGTCGCAGGGGATCGGGCCGGCGCCGGTCGAGGAGGGTAAGGGCGGCGCGCCCCAGTCCCGAGTGGTGGGACCAGTGGCTGCCCATGGGGCCGAAGGCCGCGGGGAGGTCGCGCACGTAGGCGTCGGTGGAACCGACGGCGTCCACAAACCGGCGCGAGTCCAGCACGAGTTCCAGGCGCTCGGTCGGGGTGCGCGCGGGCTGAGCTTGGAGCTCGAGACCGCCTGCGGCGTCGAGGGTAAAGCGCGGCTTGAAGGCGACCGTGGAGGAGTAGTGCCGAAGCACGGGCCGGTACTGCACCACGGCCCGTGTTGAGGCAAAGGGGAGGTAGCAGAGCCAGACCTCGCTGGCCTTGAGCTGTTGCCGGTAAAAGCGCAGCAGCGCCTGGTCGACCCCGTAGCCGGGTACGCCGAGGTTCACCACGCGCGTGTCTTCGAGGAGGCCAGACAGCTGATTGGGCCAGGTTTCCTTGGGCTGGACCTCGGAGCCGTAGGTGTACGAGCAGCCGTAGGCGAGAATCCGTGCGTTAGCCGCTGCGTGCTCATCCCTTCGGGCACCCTCGGCGTCGACCTCATTCTCCTTCGTCCCGGCCGCCGGGATCAGGTTCCAGCCAAGGTCGGGGTCGAAACTGGTCACGCGTTCGTCGTCCACCCTGCCTCGGGCCTCAGCGCGTAGGCCTTCGATCGCCTGGAACTGGACCTCGGAAAACAGGGGTGGGTCGAACGGCGCAACGCGCACCTGGCGGAAGAAGCCGTCCCGGAAGGCGATCCGGTGGAGCCCCTGGTCCAGCGCCGCAAGAACTCCTAGCGCGACCAGCAGGCCGCGCAGCCGCCGGCGTTTCGCACGGGGCTTGGGGCCAGGCTGCGCAGAGTCCATGCCCGAGGTTAACGCGGATGGCCGGGGCGCGTCATACTGCCAGCATGCGCGCTGCCCACTACTCCGCTTTTCGAGGCCCGATTTCGATTCAAAATGTTGCCGATCCGGTTCCGCCCGACGATGGGGTCGTGATCGAGGTGCGGGCGTCGGGTTTGTGTCGCAGCGACTACCACGGCTGGCAAGGGACGGATCCCGACATCGTCCTGCCGCACGTACCCGGACACGAGCTGGCGGGGGTGATCGCTGCCATCGGCAAGGATGTGGGCGGATGGTCGCTGGGAGAGCGGGTCACGCTGCCGTTTTGCTGCGGCTGCGGGATGTGCGACACGTGCACGGCTGGGCAGACGCAGATCTGCGATCTGCACTTTCAGCCGGGCTTTACGGCGTTTGGGTCATTCGCCCAACACGTGGCGATTCCCTATGCTGAGACGAACTTGGTGCGCCTGCCCGACGAGGTGTCCGACCCTGTTGCCGCGATCTTGGGCTGTCGCTACGTCACGGCCTATCGGGCGGTGGTCGACCAGGGGCGCGCGACCGCCGATGAGTGGGTGGCTGTGCATGGCTGCGGGGGCGTGGGGCTGTCAGCTGTCCAGATCGCGGCGGCTTTGGGTGCTCGCGTACTCGCGGTCGACATCGATGCGGGGACCTTGGATCTGTCGAGGAAGCTGGGCGCGGAGCTGACCCTGGATACGCGCGGGGTAGACGATGTGCCGGGCGCGATTCAGGAGATGACAGGCGGCGGCGCGCACGTGTCCCTCGATGCGCTTGGGTCCCCGGTCTGCGCGGTGAATTCGGTGCTCGGTCTACGCAAGCAGGGCACCCATGTGCAGGTTGGCCTCTTGCCGGGCGGCGCGACGCCCATGCCGATGGACGCGGTGATCGGGCGCGAGCTCGAGATCTTCGGCAGCCATGGGCTGGCCGCGGAGCGCTACCCCGAGGTGCTGGAGCTCGTGACCAGCGGTCGCGTCGATCCATCGCTGCTGCTCGGCGGCGAGCTGGCTTTGGACGAGCTGCCGGCCGCATTGATGGGCATGGGCAACTACGGCAGCGGCGGCGTACAGGTGGTCACGAGCTTCTAGAGGCCCGGCCGAAAACCCCGCGCAGGCGAGGCCCGGCTGATTCGACCCGACTCTGCGTTGCCAGAATCCGCGAATGGAGCTAGCCCGGACTCGCCGTTAGGCAAAGCGATCGACGGTAAAGAAGGGGTCGAGCGGCGCATCCCGCAGCGCCCACGCCGCGAGATCCGCGCCCAGGGCGGGCCCCAACTTGAAGGCATGGCCGGAGCCGCCGGCTGCGAGCGCAACCTGTGGCGAGCCGGGCAGCGGGCTGAGGATCGGCTGCCGGTCGGGCGTGTTGGTGTACTGACAGACGCGCGACTCGAGCAGCGGCGCGCCCGCCATCCCGGGGAAGCGCAGGGCGAGGTAGGCGCGCACAGCTGCGAGCTCATCCGGTCCGGGCGTGCGCTCCATCGTGGTCGGATCGACGACCGGGCCCAGCGTGTCCCGACCGAGCTTGAAGCCGCGGTCCCTGTTGCCGGGGATGCCGTACCAGAAGTGCTCGGAGTGGTCGGCCCAGACGGGCAGGGCGCGCGCGTGGTGGGCCGTGTCGCCAGGCGGCGTGCCAAAGGTAAAGACCTCCTGGCGGGTGACGCTGAGCAGCGGCGCCAGGGTTTTCGGCAGCAGGGCTGCCGCCCAGGGGCCGGGGGCGAGCACGAAGCGGTCGGCTCGCAGGGTGGAGCCGTCCGACAGGCGCAGGCTTGTGATGGGGCCGGAGGCGGGATCGATCGGCAGCGCGTGGCCCCGCACCAGTCGACCGCCGCCGGCCTGGAACGCGCGCGCGACGGCGCGGCAGGCCTGCCGTGCGGACAGGGCGCCGGCGTGGGGCTCGTGCAGGGCCCAGCGCACGCCGCTGAGGTTCACCTGGGGCCAACGGCGGGCGAGTTCGCCCCGCTCCAGGCGCTCCACCGGCACGCCGGCGCGGCCCATCTGGTCCATGGACTCGACCTCGAATGCTTCGTCCTCTTGGACCAGCCACAGCACCCCGGTCTCGTCGAGCAGCGCCTCCCCCAGGTCTTCGGGTGCGCGCCGCCAGGCCGCCAGGGCGCGCTGGACCAGGCCCACGTAGATGCCTTCAGGCCCGTAGCCATGCCGGATGACGCGGGTGTCGCCACCCGAGCTGGCGCGGCTGTGCCCGGGCTCCCAGGCGTCGACCAGGGTCACCTGCGCCCCACCCCGCAGGCACTCCAGGGCGGTCCAACCGCCCAGGGCCCCTGCGCCCACCACCACCACCTGCCGCTCGGCCATGGGGTCACTATGACCACCGGTCCCGAGCCTAGGCAAGCGCGGCGGGTCCGTGGATTTGGCGCAGGTCGCATCCACGGGCCCCCCGGGAGCGATTGTCCAATCGATCCCCCGCGTCCCCTCTTCTCCTCCCATGATCGCTTCGTCCCTCATCGCCCTTCTGCTCACCCAGGCCCAGCTGCAGGACGTTGTCCCGTCCCGGGGGAGCGCTCAGGGGCCGTCGGGTGCGGCTGGAGCTCCCCTTGCAGCCGAGCCCACGGCGGGTACCAGCGACTGGGCCCAGTGGCGGGGCCCTGACCGCGACGGCCAGTTCGCTGGGCCCAGCTGGCCCGCCGGCCTGCAGGACGGTTCCCTCGAGCCCCTGTGGTCGGTGGATGAACTAGGCGACAGCTACGCGACGCCGATCGTGTGCGGCGACCGGGTCTTCACGGTGGCCACCTACGACGAGGATGAGGAGGTCGTGCGAGCCTACGACCGATCCACCGGCAAGCAACTCTGGGTCGCTCGCTGGGAGGGTGCGATGGAGGTGCCCTTCTTTGCGGCCAAGAACGGATCCTGGGTTCGCTCGACGCCCGCCTGCGACGGGTCGAGCCTGTATGTCGGGGGCATGCTCGACGTGCTGGTGTGCCTCGACGTGGAGACGGGCGAGCTGCGCTGGCAGGTGGACTTCGCCGACCGGCACGGGGTCAGCCGCCCGCAGTTCGGGCTGGTGTGTTCGCCGCTGGTGGACGGGGACGCGCTCTATATCCAGGCCGGTGCCGCCATCGAGAAGATCGACAAGCACAGCGGCAAGACCATCTGGCGCTCGATGGCTAGCGGGGGCGGCATGGACAGCGCTTTCTCGTCGCCCATCCTGGCCGAAGTCCACGGGGAGCAGCAGCTCGTGATCCAAACGCGCACTCAGCTGGCCGGGCTCAACCCCGCGGACGGCGAGGTCCTGTGGACCTTCGACGTGAAGGCCTTCCGCGGCATGAATATCCTCACACCTCTGCCGGTGGGCGACGGTTTCTTCACGGCAACCTACGGGGGTCGTGCCCAGCGGATCGATCTCACCAAGACCGATGAAGGGTTCGAAGCGAGCAGCGCCTGGCAGCACCGTGCCCAGGGCTACATGACCTCGCCTGTGATGGCAGGCGGCCACGCCTACCTCTTCCTGCGCAGCAATCGTTTCGCGAGCATCCCGCTCGACGATGGGGACGGGGGCTACATCTCCGAGCCCACCGGCGACGAATACATGTCGTTGATCGCCCAGGGGGATCGGATCTTGGCCCTTTCCGAGTCCGGCCTGCTACGCATGGTGCGCGCGACGCCCGAGGCCTTCGAGGTGCTGGGTGAAGTCCAGCTGGTCGAGGGACAAACTTGGGCACACCTGGCCGCTGCGGGCGAGCATGTGTTCGTGCGCGAACAGAACTCCCTGCACGCGTTCCGCTGGTCGGAGCCCGGGAAGTAGGCGTCCCGCATTCCGGACCATGGGGCCAGTTCGCCCCTTGCTTGGCCCCCCCCATGGTTCGGAAACGTGAATCTGGAGCCTTCGTGTAGGCTCGGAACATGATCAGATATTCCATAGGAGCGGCTGCTGTCGCTTCGCTCGCGCTCTGGATGGCCTACCCGCCGTCCGTCTACGCGAGCCAACAAGATGGCCAGGGGGCCGAGGCGCCGGCAAAGCCTGCGCAGGACGCTCAAGCGAGCTTCGATACCCTGAAAGGCGAGGCGGAAGAGGCCAAGAAAGCATGGCAGCTCAAGCAGCGTGACCTTTCCATGGCCGCCAAGGAGGCCGGGGAGGAATTCAGTTTCCAGCCCCTCGACTTCGGCGTCTTCCGGGAACGAGCGCTCAAGATCGCTGACGGGGCTGGACCGGAGCTGGCTCCGGAGATCCTCGTCTGGGTACTCCAAAGCGACGCGGGCAACACCGACGGGGCGACGGGGATTCTGACGCTCCTCGCGGACAAGCACGTGGCCAGTCCGAAACTGAGTGCGCTGCTGGATCTCGTTCCATACATGGAGTACATGGTTCCCGACGCGGAGAAGGCCGCGGCGATCCTGCTCAAGATCGAGCAGGGCACCACGATTCCGGCCCTGCGCGGCCACGCGATGCTCAAGCGGGTCGATCCGCTCATGTCCGAGGCTGATCGCAAGTCTCCGGAATTCGCCAAGATGAAGGCCGATCTGCAGGCCGCCGCCACGGACATTGGCGACCCCGACTTCAGCGCAGCAGTCGATACCTTCCTGCGGGTGATCGAGTCCTACGGGGTCGGCTGCATCGCACCTGACATCGCAGGTGTCGACCTCGACGGCGTAGGGTTCAAGCTGTCGGACTACCGCGGCAAGGTGGTCTTTCTCGACTTCTGGGGCGACTGGTGACCCCCCTGCCGGGCCATGTACCCCCACGAGCGGTCGCTCGTGAAAGAAATGTCCGACAAGCCCTTCGCGCTGATCGGAGTCAACAGTGACGAACTCGAGAAGGCGCGCACCGCAGTCAAGGAAAAGAACCTGACCTGGCGTAGCTTCCAGAACTCAGTCGAAGGTCAGGACACGATCTCCGAAACCTGGGTGATCGAGGGCTGGCCGACGATTGTCATCCTCGATACCGACGGCAAGATCCACTACCGCGGTCACGATGGTGATGAGGCGACGAAGGTCGCCGAGAAGCTGGTCGAAGCCGCCATGGCCAACACCGGCCGCTAGGCTCGATCCCAGGCTGAGCGGGCGTTTCCTTCGTCCGCAAGGCAGAGGCGCGCGGTCCGGCGAAAGTGCCAGGCCGCGCGCCCCGCGTTTCGGGTCTGCGGTCTACGCGAGGACAGCGTGATCTGAACCCATCCGCACTTCGCTGTGTTTTCGGGGGCGGCTGGGTTCTTGCATTGGGCGTAGTCGTTCAGCCGATCCGTCGGGTTCCAGTAGTGGTTCACCTGGGAGACCAGCGTCGAGTATTGGCCGGCATGCCCGTAGGGAGCGGTGAGCTCCACATTCAGCAGCATTGGCGTCCGGAACTGGTAGCGGTTGCTGCCGATGCCGGTGACCTGCTCCCGGCCGAAGTCATCGGTCCCCAGCGGGCCGTCGCCGAGGCCGGGTCCGAGTTGGGGCATGCCGATGTTCTGGAAACCCTCTCCGCCGAAGGTGCTGCCTGCGTGGCAATCGGAACAGAAGGCTTGGCCGAAGAAATCAAGGCCGCCGTGTAGCCGGTGCAGGACAGCACGCGATGGGGCAGGGCCGCCTAGATGTCGTTCTCATCGATGAGGTCGGCGATGGTGTTGTCTCCAGGGTTGCCACGCATCTCGGCGGGGATTGTGGGCGGAAACAAGGCTTGGGCAGCGAGGAGCTCGAGGCCTGGCGAAAAGGCGTCTTCGATAGCCGCCGGCAGGCTACCCGTGGGCACGCGCAGGTTTCCGCCGGCCAGGCGCTCGACGCGCCCGTCCCAAGAGACGCTGTTCAGCAGGTGACCATTGAGAATCGGTGGGCTGTTTCGCGGGATGATCTCCCCGCCGCTGCGCCCGGTACCCAGATCCCAGGCATCGGTCGCTCCGCTCGGCGGAGAGCAAGCCGATTGGGACGATGACGGTGCTTCGAAGCACTCGCGCGAATCCTGATGACGGCTGGGCGCTAGCGGTTGCCGACCAGCCAGTCGGTGACCGCGATTCCGATGCCGAAGCGGTTGCTCTGCTCCTCGTACTCGAAGAGATTCTCCCCATAGCCGTTGAACCACTGGGCGAAGACGCGGAGCGTGTCCCCGATGGGATAGCTCCAGGTCAGCTCGAACGAGACGGCCTCGGTGGCCGGGCGCACCATGGCGGTCAAGGTGTGTTCGTCCTTGGAGTAGATGGCGCGCAGGTCGCCGTAGCCGAGGAAGCGGTACTCGTTGGGGTTCTCGTCCTCTTCGTCCGATTCAGGGATGCGGAACCAGAGCCTGCCGACGAAGTCGAGGTCCCCGTAGTCGACGGCCACCCGGCCCATGAGGCGGTTCCACGATCGGGATAGCTCCTCGACCTGACCGTTGGATTGGTGAACGAGCCCAACGTCCACGCCCTCGACGATTCCGCCCCCTGCGACCTCGGTCCCGAGGTAGTGCCTGAGGAAGAGCTCGGGCTCATGGTTCACCTCACGAAAGGGCCGGCTGAGTCCGTTGCTGTCGGTGAAGATCTGCCAGTACGCCTGCTGCGTGTAACCGGCGTACAGGTCTGTCCGGGGTCCAAACAGGTTCTGCCAGACCGGGAACTTCATGCTGATCTGGTACTTGACCTCCTCCTTCTCCGCACCTCGCGCATCGAAGATGGGGTTGGGCTCATAAATCGATGGATCGAACTTCGTGTTGTGCGTCGCCAGGAAGTACGTGGGGCGGTGGGCGCTGAGGAGGTATTTGCGCTCCGACACGGTGTACTCGCGGTTCTGAAACAGAGTGACCCGCGCCGGCTTGATGGACCCGTCCGAGTCGACCTCTGGTCCCAGGCAGCCGGCCATGGATCCGAGCAGCAGTCCGAGCGCGGGGAGGCCCAAGTGGGCGACGCGGGCGACGCAGGGTGGGATCGCGGAGGCGGCGCGGGGCTGTTGGG
>CAYWNK010000006.1:0-70626 GCA_964459495.1 uncultured Planctomycetaceae bacterium | reverse complement strand
GCATCTGCGAAACGAATCGGAGCAGCGAAACCGGTGCCAGCAAGGCCTCCCGTCGTCTGCAAGCGCAACGCTGGGACACGCCACCCTGGGGGGGGCTGCTGCTGCGGCTTGGGTGGATCGCCTTCAACGGTGGCAGCCACTTTGCAATGAATGGCGCGGTTCCACGGAGCGTCCTCAACACAATGCTGGCAGGAGCCGCCAGCCCCCTGCGGCGCTGACCCGGCTCTGGCGCGTCCAGAAGTTCGCAGGCCCGGGCGCCATTGTCTGTCGTTCCCTCGACGGGCTTGTGGCGGTGAGCGCTTCCTGTCACGTGATCGAGGCGGGCGCGGCGCTCGTCATCGGCGCGATGTGTGGGGTGCTTGCATTGGCCGCCCGTGCAGCCCCTGCTCGCTGGAGAATCGATGATCCGGTGGATGGGAATCCGGCGCTTGATCGTCCTTAGGCTCGGGGCCTATTCTAGATTCATGGCAAACAGCGAGCGCGACGTCGAAAAGCAGTACACCAACGCCGAATTCGCCAGCAAGCTCCGGCGGCTGGCCGATTGTGTCGAGAGCGGCGAGAACTTCGAAATCCAGGTGGCTGGCGAGAGAATCTACGTGCCCGACCACGCCATCTTCAGCATTGAACACGAACGGGAAGACGGCGACGAGGAGCTTGAGTTCCAGGTGCGTTGGTCGTCGGCAAAGTAGTTTGAGCAACTTGGCGACTGGATCGCCGGCTGCTGATTGAGCAGCGAACGAGGGGTGGTGGCTCTCGGGAACGAAGCGAACGGCCCGTGCGTGGCTAAGGTTCGATCCCTTGCTCGGAGAGCCAGCGGGGTTGGAGGTTGGAGCTCCGACCTGCCCGTGCGGCCCTAGGCGTCAGGTCCACAGGACCGGGAACATGTTCCTGGTCCTGTGGTGTAGAGCCTAGCGGGTTTCCAGGCTGCTGATCGAAGCGTTGCCGGTCGCCAGGTTCATGCTGACGTTCGTCTCGGGCGCGTTCCCGGTTCGCGGCCAATAGCGCACCGTGGACGTCGACGCCGTCAGGTCGAGAAGGATCGCTGCGACCTGTTGGGAGTCCTGCGTCCACCGGTGATCGGCAATGATCTCGCCAGCCAGGAAGACAGGACCCTTGTGATCGATGAGCTCGCTACCATCCACTCGGTTGCTCGCGAGCACAGGCTCCCCAATCTCAACATCGACACGCGTTGCGACATAGCTGACGCGCGTGCTGTCGGGAGCCCAACGGTAGGAGGCGATATCGGGGACCAAGTCGATCAAGTCCCCAACCAGGGAGATGCTGCGCGAGCCAGAGTTGTCCGCCTCGCAGGTGAACAGCAAAGGGAAGTTCCCGGGCCTGGCCCGATAAGCCAAGTGTTCCCCGTCCGGGGACCAGCGGAAGTCGAACACTTCGATGTCGTCGGTGATCTGTTCGTTTCCCGTGCCGTCGGGCAAGACCGTGTAGAGGCTGAACTTGCCCAACTGGGTTAGTTTCAGCAGGAAAGCCACCCGACTGCCGTCCGGAGCCCACGACCACTGGGAGATCGAAGACCCTAGCTCCGTCAACTCAGCGATCGCCCCCGTGGCCTGCCACACCAGGATGCTGGGGTTCTCGTCCAGCGGGTCCACTCTCAGGTAGGCCAAGGCCGCCCCGTCAGGCGACCACTGAAAGTTGAAGCCTTGCCCACTTGGCGGAGAGAGATCGGTATCGATCAGGATCGGGTTGGCACCGGCGCTCAGTTGCACCCACAGGTCTCCGCCCGCCGTGAAGGCGAGCATGGCTCCGGCCGGCGACCACTGGTAGGTGTCGTCGATATCGATACTCGCATCGAGGCCGGCCGAGACCTCCTCCATCGCGCTTCCGTCGCGGCTGGACCGGTACAGACGAATCGGACTGTTGCCCCCGGGGTGGGCCCGATACGCGATCTGCTGAGAGTCTGCGGACCAGCGCGCAGTTTCGCTGCTCTCTGGCTTGGGCAGCTCCAGACCTGCTGCGAGAACAGGCGTCAGTTCCAAGCCATCCCGGCGTACGGTGTTCAGCCGGCGGGCCGAAGCGCCTGCTTGCCTGTCCCAGATCGCCACGTACTCACCGCTCGTAGACCAGGCCCCCCAGCCGGCGTCCATCGAACCGGAGCTTCGCACTGGCGGACCTCCGGTCGCCGAGGAAACGTAGACCGACATCGTCGCGGTCTGCACATCGAAAGCCTGGTAGGCCAATCGATCTCCCGAGGGGTCCAGGGCGTACGCGCCTTCGCAGGCGAAAACGTCCAGGTTGGGCGGGGTGATCGGGGAAGCGGAGCCCTCATCCAGCTGCGCCGTGTAGAAGCCAAGCCGGTTCGCCCCCAAATCCCTCGCCCGCAGCACGAAGGGTCCCCAGGGGACTCCGTCTTCCCCGTCCAGCAGGGTTACGGTCGCTTCGGCAATCGAGCCGAGGGACCCAAGGTTGGGCATGCCAAGGATGACCAAGATCTCCTCCGGCCCCTCGTCCAACGCATCCGGAAGTGGGTTGAGAACGACGTCCGCCTGGAGCTGACCGCTCGAGATGGTGACCGTCGCGGGGGGCTGCCCATAGTCCATGGACCCGGCGCTCCCGGCGTAGCTGAGCGGCACCTCGATATCGACGCCCGCGATCGCAGTCAGGCCCACCGGAACCCGGATCTCGAGGTCGGTCTCGCTGCCCACTGTGTCGGCGGCAGCGAACTCGACGGTCGGTGCCGCATCGTTGTCCTGAACCGTGACCTGGTGCTGCGGCAGGGGCCCGACGATCACGTCCGCCGCCGAGTCGATGCTGCTGATCGTGATCTCGGCGATCTCGTCGACTTCGAAGAGTAGGTCCTCGAGTACCGCAAGGCTGACGCTACCGTCGAGCTGGCCCGCCGGAATATCTACGAAGGGCGTCACCAGGTTGTAGTCCTCGCTTGCGCTGGCCGTACCGCCACTCAGCAGGTTGACGCGGACATCGGCGAAAGCGACCTGGCTCAGCCGCAGCTCGATCGTCAGGGCTTCGCTGCCCTCCGGCACACTGGTTCCGGCCGCAGCGAAGGAAACGCTTCCGTCTGATCCGTTGCCGGAGCTTCCTCCACCGTCAGAATCGTCGTCAGATGACTTGCAGGCGGACAGAAATAGGGCCGAGGCGAAGACAAAGGTCGCGGTCCTGCGCAGGCTGCGTCGGACGGTGGTGTGGAACATGGCGGATTGGATGGGATGTGAGACCTGTACGTACCCACAGCCGTAAAAGGCCCCGCCAGTCCGTCAGGAAAAACCATCCAAATTGCCAGACGGGCTGAACGGCCCGCCCAGGGTCCCCTGTCGAGGGTGCTCAGTCGCCCCCTGACCCCTCCCATGTCCCTCTTACTTCGAAATCGAACGGCGGATCGTGACCGGCAGGTAGCCCGGCTTCCGCCCCTTTGCTCCCTCGAACCCAACCGTAATCTCGCCCTCGCCGATGGTCGCGGCGATGCCGAGGCCACCAACCTGCGACTCGCGACTTGCACGGTCGTCGAGGTCGAGCTGCAGCGCGAGCTGGAGACAAGTCAGGCGGTAACGAACCATAGCCAGCGAATCCTCCAGCGACTTCATCGGGCCAGCGAGATCTCCCACACCCCCGCCCCTGGTTGCCCCCCCCAGGGTCAGCTCACATGCGGCACGCCGTTCGGCCAGCCACTCCGTAAGCTCATTCCCTTCGATCACGATCACTTTGTCTACGATCTGCCCGTCGCCCGATAGCAGATGGCGCCGGGCAATCTGGCCCAGCGCCTCGGCCTGCCTCATGTGGAGAACGAAGTCCCCCGCAGCGGTGAGCGGGCTCAGGGCGAGGCCCTCAAGCACTCGGCCCAACCCAGCAAGAAGCACATCTCTTCCACCGGGCCCAAGCTTGCCCACTGTACTGTTGTTCCACGGACCCAAGGGGGCGGCGTTCAGCTGCGCCATTCCCGTGCCGGAATGGGTCGGGAGAGGCGTCCGCAACAGGTCGAGGCCCAGCTGGGCGACGTCCAGGAGCAAGTACGCAGCGGCCACGTCTTCGCCCGATGCCGCGAGGGTGTCCGCGTGATAGGTGGCGGCAAAACCTAGAGCGCGTAGTTGGAACAACGAATGGGCTTCCCATGGCGGCGCGGACCACTCGATCGGCGGACGAGCGTCCCCGCGATGCGCGCCCTCTCGAAGCGCCGTAAGCGCTGCCTGCACGCGCGGCAGATCCATGAACGCATCCGCCCCCGACTGGGCTTGCTCCCCGGGCAGCCCAACGATTTCGCCGCGAACATCCCAGCCCCGATAGAGGAGATTGGTGAGCTTCAAGGCGTCCGGCGCTCCTTCATCTCCGGGGGGAAAGAGCAGCTCCACCGCCTCCCAATAGCTCTCGAACGCCAGGCCATCCTCACGGTCGCCCCAAAGAGGATCGCGTTCGTAGTCGGCAGCTTCGAGGAGCGGCTGCAGGCTTTGCGCGTACGCGAGCGATTGGGCCCACGAATCCTCGACCTCGGCCGGCCTGGCGCAGGCGGCGATTCCCGTCCCAAGAAAAGTGAGGAAGCCGGCTGGTCTAGCGAGGTGACTCGGCGCGGTTTGTTTCATAGCTTGCGAAGCAGGGTCAGCCTGCACGACCGCCTCGGTTCCTGCTCCACCACCATTCCATCGGATGCCCCTTTGGCGCACCTTGAACGTGCCCGGCCGAAAAAAGCAATGTCGTCGCAGAAGCGACCTAACCAGCGTCAAAAGGCATCCAATCTCCCCATTCCGCCTTACGTCCGTCGGGGTGAAAGATGGTCTCCATCAGCATGTGGTGGCCGAGACGCGTGAGTCCGCGCTCGACCATTCCCACGAGGCTCCAGCATTCGCTGTCCTCCGCCGAACTCGTGCGAAACCACAGACCTGGCAGGGCCTTGCTCTTCAGGACACCGTCTCCGTCCGGATGGCAAAGTTCGAATGCGCCCTCCTCTAGCCGATTCCAAAGGCACTCCTGGGTATCGGTGAACACAACCACGTACTCGCAGACACCCGCGGACGCAAACGCCCCCCGGCGAGCCTCGTATTCGGCGAACTCACTGCGGTCGAACACATCGAATACGAAGTTCGGCGCGCCGTAGAAGCCATCCTGCCGCGGCTCGCACTGCTTCAGGCGCCCATGGTTCACGGCCGCGACAAGGCTAGGCGTGAATCGGGTCTGCTCGTCGAGCACCACCGGCATGAGCAGGCAGACGTACACTCCTGGGGTTCCGTATCTGTAGCGATTGATCTCGGTGCAAAGGTCCGTCAGAAGCACCGACTTGGGGAGATTCATGGGCACGACCACTTCGTCCGAAGCCATCTAAGCCAGATACCAAACGAGAGCGACGATCAGCGAGCCCAGCGCAGAAGCGCCGGCTAGCCAGACGATCCACAGACCGCGCGTGGGGGATCCCGATTCGGGAGTGCCGGGATCTTCTGGACCTCTCAACCCCGCGTAGAGCGGTTCGACCAAGTCGTCATCGGGCCGAGGCCTGTATTCTGTCGAGTCCATGCAAGCTCAGAAGAGATCTTTGTGGCGCCGCGTCCTGCGGCTCGGTTTTGCGGGAGTGTGGCTGTATGGGCTGCTCGAGCTGGGCGCCTTTGCAGCGCTCTGGAGCCTGGACAGGACCAAGCCCACCCATAGCTCACTTCTGGACCGCGCCGAGGAGGTCGCTCAGCTCGAAGGATCTGAGCAGGGCGCGGCCAATACCCGAGATCATATCCGCCATCCCTACATTGCTTTCGCCCCCAAGCCTGCGCGGCGGAGAAGGGCCTCTCAGCTCCTGGCGCTCTCGAGCGACGTCCTCGCCCAGCCGGACTCACCGCTCTACGATGAAGATGCACTGATCTTGGGCCTCTCAGGTGGATCGGTGGCCGCCGGGGTATTCAACAAGGGCGGACGCGCCTTCCTGAAGCGCCTACAGAGCGCTCCACAGCTCGAAGGCCGCAAAGTCCACATCTTCAGCTTCGCCGTCGCCGGCCTCAAACAGCCCCAGCAGGCCGTGGGCCTCGCCTATCTCATGGCCGCCGGCGTGCGCTTCGACGCCATGGTCAACCTGGACGGCTTCAACGAAATCGCCCTGACCACCGATCCAGGCATGCAGCAGGGTGGCTACCCAGCCTATCCCTACCAATGGGCTAGCAGGATGGCCATGTCCACGGGTTCGCGCAAGCTCGCGGGCGAGATGAGCTATCTCGAGCATGCGCGCTCGGAGTCCGCCGCCGCCTACCTGTCCTGCCCCGCACGCTGGTCGTGGATGCGCAAGCTCGCCTGGGTGATGACAGATCGCCGGCTGCACGCTCAACGCGAGCGGACTCTTGCGGCCCTAAGACAGAAGGTCGCCGCCGAGGAGGAGCCCATGGAGAGGTTCGAGATGCTCGGCCCAAGCAGGCCCGAACGAAGCCATCAGGAGCTACAGACCGAGCTTGCGGCCATCTGGGAACGGGGATCGCGTGCGCTGCGAGACCTCTGCGCAGGGGCCGGTATCCCCTACGTGCACGCCCTGCAGCCGAATCAGTACGACGCCGCGTTCGTCAAGCCCATGGGCCCCGAAGAACGGAAGATCGCCCTCAGAGAAGGTGGCCTGTGGGCCCGTGCTGCGAGGTCCGGCTACCCCCATCTCCGCAAGGCGGCCGAGCGCCTAGCCGCTGACGGCATTGAAGTACTGGACCTGAAGGAGATCTTCGCCGATGTCGAGGGCATTCGCCTGCTCGACAACTGCTGCCACTTCAATGAGGCCGGCAACATCACCATCGCCGAAGCCCTCGCCGACGCCTTGCTGGCCGCAGGGTTCCCCCGTCAACGATAGAGAACGCTGGTCGCAGAGGTGAAGTTCGACGTGGGTTGCGGGTTTTGATCCCGGTACCAGGCCTGGTAGTGCCACGTTTCACCCGACTGAATCGCGGTCGCCGGCTGGGTCGGAATTTGGCTCGTATCGATGCGCTGTTCGAAGAATCCGCCGATCCCTGAGTTTGGAATCATCGCGTTGAAGCGCGCTAGGGGTCCCCGAATGCAGAGGTTGCCCTGGCTTCCCCCGGGCCCCATGACAAAGCCTGGAAGCTGGCCCGTGATGAAGAATCCGAACTGACCGAACGGCAGGCCCGAGGCCACCAGCCACACCTCGTTCGCCTGGGAATCCGCTGAGCCCGCAACCCCAAGCTCGCCGGCCAGACCCCGTGAATTCAGCACGCCCGCACACTCCTGGGTGCCGAGCGGCGCCTCGGGCAGGAAGACGTAGACCGCCCCGGTCCCCCCGTCGCCAGGCGCCCCCACAACAGCTCGGTCGGCGTCGAAACCCAAGGAAACGCCGTAGAGGGAACCCGGTGACGATGGAGCCGATCGATAGGTGTACAACTGAATTCCGGCGGCGAGGTCGAACAGGTAGACCGCGCCATCGTTGCCGGACTCGTGAGATGCTCCGATCAGAGCCCTGCCGCTAGAGAGATCCAGCCCCTGCCCGAAGAGCGACTGGGGCGCCGGCGCATCTGGAACCAGCTTGTGCAGCTCCATTCCGCCGCGATCGAACACATAGACCGCCCCCTCACTGCCCGTCGGAGCAAGGTCCTCAATCGCGCCGACCACGATGTACTCCGAGTCGATGGCGATCGCCGCGCCGAAGTGCTGACCCGCGCTCGAATCCAAGGGACTCAGCTCGGCGAGGAACGCGCCCGTGGACAAGTCGAAGAAGTAGACCGTGCCCGACTCCGGCCCCCCCTGGGCATGCCTACGCGCCCCAACCACGACCAGATTCCCGTCTGCCGCAATCGCGTTGCCAAAGCGGTCTTGGGGCTGCCCATCCGGGGCCAGCAGGGTTCCCTCGAACGCCCCGCTGGCTGCGTCAAAGACGTGCACCGCTCCGGCGTTCGAAGTCATGCCGTCGGCCGCCAGCGCACCGACGATTGCGCGTCCTGCGCTGAGCGCAAGCCCCTGCCCGAACTCCTCTCCGGGCCCACCCACCGGAGACAAGAGCTTGGCTAGCTGCGCCCCGCTGGCGGCGTCGAACACGTAAGCCGCTCCGCTGTCCAGGCCCAGGGTGTCATCAAAGGGAGCCCCCACCAGGACCAGCCCCTCCTCGAGCGCCACCCGAAAGCCGAAGCGCTGGCCCGCATAGCCGTCACTCGGCACCAGCGTGTGCAGTGTGTGTCCGCTCTCTGCGTCGATCAGCCGCACGACCCCGCCGTCCACGGCCACGGAATCCGCTAGGGGATCCCCGACAGCAGCCACGCCACCGTCCAGCGCAACCGCCGCCCCGAAGACGCCCGGATCCCCCGAGAGTGAGACCAGGGGCACCTGGGCCAGCAGTGGCCCCGCGAACAGCAGGGGCGCGAGTCGAGCAAATAGGAGCATGGAAATGCCTGAGCGGTTCGAGCGAGCGGGGCTGGGTCTCCCAGACCCACACATCAATCTAGCATTCCCTGCAAAGGGCCTTTCGGGGGGCTTCGATGCTAGAATGCCCCGTTCTACGTTGCTGATCCGTCCGCCCGGGGCCTCCCCACCTCCAGGGCAGGTCGAGCGGCCAACCCTCGGGCCTCAATCTCCCCTATGAACAGTCGTGAACGCTTCTTGGCGGCCTGCCGCCGCGAGCCCGTGGACCGCCCCCCGGCCTGGATGATGCGCCAGGCCGGCCGCAACCTCCCCGAGTACCGGGAGCTGCGCAAGGACACCCCGTTCATGCAGATGGTGCACAACCCGGCGCAATCCGCCGAGGTCACGCTGCAGCCCATCCGTCGCTACGGCATGGATGCCGCCGTCATCTTCTGCGACATCCTCGTGCCCGCCGAGGTGCTTGGCCTGCACGTCGAAATCCAGGAGGGGCGCGGGCCCGTGCTGACCCCGCCCCTGCGCTCGATGGCTGAGTTGGACAAGCTGCCCAATGGCGACCCGACCAAGGACTGCGCCTTCCTCGGTGACGCCCTGCGGCTCGTGCGCGCAGAACTCGGCGAGGAGCGCGCCATGATCGGCTTCTGCGGCGCCCCGTTCACCCTCGCCAGCTACATGATCGAGGGCAAGAGCAGCCGCAACTTTGAGAACACCATCCAGTGGATGCTCGGGCGTCCGGACGAGTTCCACGCGCTCCAGGAGCGCGTCGTCGACGTCTCCATTCCCTACCTTCAGCTGCAGGTCGACGCCGGCGCGGACGCCCTGCAGATCTTCGACTCGTGGGGTGGTACCCATGACGCCGCCACCTACAGGGAGCACATGCTGCCCCACGTGAAGCGGCTCGTCGCCGCCGCGAAGGGCATGGGCGTGCCCGTGATTCTCTACGTGAACGGCTGCTCGCACCTGATCGAGGTGCTGCTTGAGGCCGAGCCCGACGTGCTCTCGATCGACTGGCGTGTGGACCCCGCCGAAGCGATGCGCCGCGTCGGACCCAACGTGGCCTTGCAGGGCAACCTGAACCCCACCATCCTCTATGCGCCGCCCGCCGTGGTCGAGCGCGAAGCGCGCCGGGTCCTCGACGCGTTCTCGGGACACCCCGGATACATCTTCAACCTTGGGAGCGGCATCCTGCCCACCACGCCGATGGAGTCCGTACAGGCCCTTTGGCGCACCGTGCTGGGTGAGCTGCCCGTCTCCTCCTAACCCGCGAAGTCCATGCCTCCCGTGCCGGCCCGATCCCCGCTCCAAGCCCCCGCCGACGTCATCGTCATCGGCGCGGGATTGGCGGGCTTGGCCTGCGCCCATACGCTTAAGCGGTCCGGCCGGAAGGTCCTTTGCCTCGAGGCCACCGACCAAGCGGGGGGCGTCGTGCGCAGCCTGCGTCAGCAGGGCTTTCTGTTCGAGGCTGGCCCGAACACCGTTCAGTCCTCCGCTCGTCACTTCCGCGAGCTCACCCACCAGGTCGGGCTGTCAGATCGCCTGCAGGTCTCGGCCTCCGAGGCGAGCACTCGCTACCTCTGGCACAACGGCGGGCTCGTCGCCCTGCCCAGTGGCCCAAAGGGCATCCTCAGCACTCCATTGCTCAGCCGCGGCGCCAAGATGCGCGCGATGTCCGAGCCATTCCGGCGCCTGCGCGGCGACCGCGACCGCGAGCCCGAGCCCAGCTTCGAGGACTTCCTCACCGAACGCATCGGTCGCGAGGCCACGCGCACCCTTGCCGGAGCCTTCGTGCGCGGCGTGTATGCCACCGAGATCGGCGACCTCGGTGCGCGCAGTGCCTTCCCGCGCATGTGGAACCTGGCCTACGACAACGGCGGACTCATCCGCGGGATGCTGGCCAAGAAGCGCGCCGCCAAGGCCCAGCCCGAGGCAGCGCCGCCAGGCCCCAGCACCAAGCGCAGTGACCTGCTCACGTTCCCCGATGGGCTCGCCGAGCTGCCCAGGGCCATCGCCGAGAGCCTCGGCGACAGCCTCCGCCTGGAAGCTCCGGTCTCCGAGATCGAGCGCGGCGCCAGCGGCTGGACCCTGCGGCTGGAATCCGACGAGGTCCTAGAGGCCCCCGGCCTGGTGCTCGCCCTGCCCGCCAAACCCGCCTACCAGCTGCTGGCGATGGCCGTCCCCGAGCGGGTCGAACTGTCGGCCCTCTACGAGATCGAACACGCCGCCGTCACCGTCGTGCACCTCGGGCTGATCGACGCCGACCTCCCCATGGGCTTCGGCTTCCTGGTTCCGCCCGACGAGGAGGGCAAGCCCGGGACGCCCGGCGTTCTCGGCACCCTCTTCCCCAGCCGCATCTTCGCCGGGCGAGCACCCGCGGGCGGCTCAACCGTCACCACGATGCTCCGCGGCGGCGACGTGCGCGGCCTCGACGACGGGGCCCTGGTCGCCCGCGCGCACGGCGAACTGATCGCCGCGCTCGGCGCCTCCTCCGCTGGCCGAATCCAGTGCAGCCTCGTCCAGCGCTGGGACGAGGCGATCGCGCGCTACCGCGTGGGTCATGCCGGGCGCATGGAGTCCCTGCGCACCAGTCTACGGCGCGCGATGCCGAGCCTCGAGCTCGCCGGGTCCTACCTCGCCGGCGTCTCGGTGGACGACACCATTCGCTCAGGGATCAACGCCGCCAAGGCCTGGATGGCCCAGGGCCTCCAGGGGGGAGCCGCATGACCGCCCTCATCCAGGCCCTGCTCGTGGCTCTGCCCCCGGCCTATCTCGTGCTGGCCATTCTCTATGGCATGGCCTTCGCGGGTCCCGCCCAGCCACGCTTTGCCAGCGCCCGGCGACCGCTGCTCTGGCTGACCCTGCTGGCCCACGCCGGCGTGTTCGTCCTCAACGCCAACGCCACCGGCGCAGCCGTCGTTAGCGGAGCCCGCATCCTGTCTGCGGTCGCGCTCACCGTCGGCCTCCTGTTCTGCCTGGTCACCTTTCGCTCCCCACAGCCGACAGTCGCCGCCATTCTCTTGGCTGTCGTCTTCCTGCTCCAGCTCGGCGCTTCCGCCTTTGGCCCAATGGGAGCTGAGACTTCGGTCCAGGCGGGCAACGCGGTGCAAACCGCGCACGCGATCACGATGCTGCTCGCGACAGCGGCCCTGGTGCTCTCGGGCATCTACGGCTTGCTGCACCTGGTGCTCTACCGCCAGCTGAAAGCCCAACGCTTCGGGCCACTCGTCCAGCGCCTGCCCAACCTCGAGCAGCTCGCGCGCACCACGCGCCTTACCGCCCTTGCCGGCTTCGTGTTCCTTACCCTCGGTGTCAACGTCGGCATTGGGCTGGCCCACGCCCGTAACGTCGAACACTTTTCCTACACCGATCCCACGGTGCTGCTGTACCTGGGACTGTGGATTCACTTCGGCATCATCGCGTTCTCGAGGCGTATCGTTGGCCTCACGGCTCGTCGCGCATCGTTTGCCGCCGTCGGCGGCCTGATCACTCTGCTGATCGCCACCGCCATCCTCACGGTCCCCGGCGCTTCCTTCCACGCCTAGCCCATGGACTCTGTACGCGATCTCTACCTCGTCGGACTGTCCCACCGGACAGCACCGGCCGGCGTGCGCGAGCAGTACTCGGTCAAACCCGAGGATCTGGTGCAGTGCCTGAACGGGCTCGTCCCCGGCGCGGGGGTTCACGAAGCCGCCGTCATCTCGACCTGCAACCGAACCGAGGTCCTGGTGCGCGCGGAGGAGGGCCAAGACCCGATTGCCCAGGTCCAGCGTGCGCTCTTCCGCAACCTCGACTCAAACCAGGTCTACTCCTTCAGCGGCCTGCACGCGATCATCCACTTGTTCCGCGTCGCCGCCGGGCTCGACAGCCTCGTGCTCGGTGAATCCGAGATCCTCGGCCAGGTGCGAAGGGCCCAGGACACCGCGCGCGAAGCGGGTACGCTCGGAGCTCTGCTCAAGCCGCTGATGTCCCAGGCCCTCGCCGTCGGCAAGCGCGTGCGCTCCGACACCGACATTGGCCAGGGCAGCCTCTCCGTCGCGCGCATCGCTGTCGATGTTGCCCAGCGTGCCTTCGGCGACCTGGGCGACGAGCGCGCTCTGGTGATCGGCACGGGTGAAACCGGCCTCTTGGTCGCCAAGCACTTGGCCGCCAGCGGCATGCGCGAAATCGACTTTGCGAACCGCACGCGGCAACGCGCTGAAGTGGCGGCCTCCGAGTACCACGGCAAAGCCTACGGCTTGGATCAACTGGCCGATGGCATCGCCGGAGTCGACATCGTGGCCGTCGCGGTCGATGGAGCGCCCGACCTGATTCACCGCAGCATGCTGAATCTCAAGGCCCTACGGCGCCGGGACATGCCCTTGTTCCTGCTCGACCTGTGCATCCCGCGCGCAGTCGCCCAGGACGTCGTGAAGATGGACGAGGTCATCACCTATGGACTCGACGACCTAACCACTGTGGTCGAGAAGAACCGCGCCGAGCGCGCGACCGCCGTCGCCGAGGCCGACGAGATGATCGTGGGCGAAGTGCACGAGTTCCTGTCACGCCGCGCCTACGCGCTGTTCTCACCGACCCTGGCCGAGCTGCCGCCCCGCTTCCAAGAGCTGCGCGAGCAGACGCTCGATCAGATCACGGGCGGCCAGGCCACTCCGCGCGAGATCGAGCTCGCCCACGAGCTGACCAAGCGGCTTCTGCACATGGCACAGAGCCAAATGAAAGAGGGCGTGCGCCGTGTGCGCTCCGAGGCCGCCCTAGACGCCGAATACCAGCGCTTCCTGGAGAACCTGTGAGCTTTGCCCTTTCGACGCGCGCGTCCAAGCTTGCCCTGTGGCAGGCGCACACCACGCGCGACGCCCTCCGTGCCGCATGGCCCGAGCTGGATGTCGAAGTCCTGCACGTAGACTCGAAGGGTGACCAAGACCGCAGCACCGAGCTTGCACGCTTCGGCCGCATCGGCATCTTCACCGTCGAGGTCGACCGGGCGCTGCTCGACGGCCGCTCGCGGGTGGCGGTGCACAGCCTGAAGGACATGACAACAACGCTGCAGGAGGGCACCCGGCTCGCCGCAGTGCTGCCCCGCGGCCCGGTTGAGGACGTGCTCATCGGTGCAACGCTTGCAACCCTCAAGTCGGGCATGGACTTCGCCACCGGCAGCCTGCGACGCGGCGCGATGCTTTGCGCAGCGGTCCCCGGCCTGCGCATCGTGCCCAGCCGCGGCAACGTCCCCACCCGCGTCGAGCGCGCCCGCGCCGAAGGCGGCACCCCCACCGTCCTCGCCCGCGCCGGCATGGAACGGCTCGGCATGGCGGATCAGTACGACGAGGTTTTGGACACCGCCGATTTCATTCCCGCCGTGGGCCAGGGCATTGTCGGGCTGGTCATCCGCGAGGACGACGACGAGGCCGCAGAACGCATCGCTGCCCTCGATTGCGCAGAGACCCACGCCCGGGCCCTCGCCGAACGGGCGCTGCTGCGCGCCATGCACGGGGGCTGCAATGTACCGCTGGGCGCGCATGCGACCATCGTCGCGGGAGATCTCAACCTGCGCGCGAGGGTGCTTTCCGCCGACGGCAGCGAGGAGTTGCGCGGCGAGCGGGCTGGCCCCGTGGGCGATGCCGACGACCTCGGCCGCGCCCTGGCGGATGAACTCCTGAGCGCCGGCGCCGACCGGCTCGTCGCGGAGGCGCGACCTTGAGCGAGACCAGCTGGAGCGTTCTCGTTACCGGCCCCCTGCGCAATCGCTCCGATTGGCTCGAAGCCGCTGCAAGCGCAGGATGGGAAGCGCACGAGTACCCGCTGCTGCAGGTTGCGCCCAAGAACCCTGGAGCCTGGCCTTCGCAGACCCCGGACTGGATCGCCATCACCAGCTCCAGCGCGATCCCGGCCCTCGAAGCCGCCGCCGCCCGGGACCCGGAGCTCAAGGCAGTGCCGCTGGCCGTGGTCGGCGAAACCTCGGCCGAGCGCCTTTACCAGGCCGGCTGGACCCCGCGGATCGTGCCGCCCGCTGGCGCCAGTCACGCCCACGGACTTGCCGACGCGATCCTCGCCGAAGCTGCGCCCGGTGCTCGCATCGCCTGGCCCCACGGTGCCCGCGCCACCGAGCTCGGCGAGCTGCTCGATGGTGCAGGTTTCGACGTCGAAGCTCCCGTCGTATACGACGTCGAGACGGTCCAGCATCCCGAGCCCCCGCCGCGCACCGACGCAGTGTTCTTCGCCAGCCCCAGCGCCGTCCAGGCCTGGCTCGAACTCGACACCGGCTTCGCCCCCGCGGGCCTCGCGATCGGTTGGACAACGCTCGACGAGCTGCTCCAGGCCGATGAGAACTTCTCGATGAGCCTGCCCTTGGTCGCCCCCGAACCCCAGGCCCTGCGCCTGGCCCTGGAATCCTTCCTGCCGTCCGAGTAGATGCCCGACGATCAACCGCCCCCGATCCTGCCCCCCGATGCGCGCCCCCGGCGCCTGCGTTCGAACGAGGCGCTGCGCCGCATGGTGCGCGAAACGCACCTCTCGAGGTCGGACCTAATGCTCCCCCTCTTCGCCGTTGAGGGCTCAGGCGTGCGACGTGAGGTGGGCTCGATGCCAGGCGTCTTCCAGGAGTCGATCGACCGCTTGGCCGAGTCCGCGAAGGAAGCCCAGGACCTGGGCCTCACGTCGATCATCCTGTTCGGTGTACCCGACGAGAAGGACGCGCTTGGCAGCTCGTCCTGGACGAGCTCCGGCATCGTCCAGCGCGCCCTTGAGGCTGTCGCCATTGCCGCGCCTGACATCCTACGCGTCGTCGACCTGTGCTTCTGCGAGTACACCGACCACGGGCACTGCGGAGTGCTCACCGATTCCGGTGACGTCGACAACGACCCGACCCTGGCGAATCTGGCCAGGCAGGCCGTTTCCCTCGGCGAGGCTGGCGCGCAGGTCATCGCCCCGAGCGGGATGATGGACGGCATGGTCGGCGCCATCCGCGAGGGCCTCGACGACGCTGGACAAACCGACCTGCCGATCCTGTCTTACGCGGTGAAGTACGCCAGCGCGTTCTATGGGCCTTTCCGCGACGTCGCCGATTCGACGCCCTCGTTCGGAGATCGCCGCACCTACCAAATGGACCCCGGCAACTCGGTCGAGGCCCTGCGCGAGGCGGCACTCGACGTCGCCGAGGGCGCCGACATGCTGATGGTGAAACCCGCCATGCCCTATCTCGACATCCTGCGCCAGGTGAAAGACGCGTCGCCGGTGCCCGTGGGCGCCTACCAGGTGTCGGGTGAGTACGCGATGCTGCACGCCGCCGCGCGCAACGGCTGGCTCGACCTGGACCGCACCATCGAGGAGTCTCTGCTTTCCATCCGGCGCGCTGGCGCCGACTTCATCCTGACGTACGCCGCCCGGGAAATGGCCCGGCGCTTGCCCTGAGCCCCCATGCACCTACCTACGAGCGAGGCCATCTTCGAGGCCGCGTCCAAGCTGATCCCCGGGGGCGTCAACAGCCCCGTCCGCGCCTACCGCAGCGTCGGTGGCACTCCCCCTCACCTAGTGCGCGGCGAAGGGGCCTACGTGTGGGATGAGGACGGCAACCGCTTCCTCGATATGGTGCTGTCGTACGGCCCGTTGATCCTGGGTCACGGCCACACGCCGGTCAAAGAAGCCCTGCACGCAGCCGTCGAGACCGGCACCACCTTCGGCCACCCGACCCGCGCCGAGCTGCGCATGGCCGAGACGATCACCCAGCGCGTGCCGTCGGTCGAAATGGTGCGCCTGGTGAACTCGGGCACCGAGGCCACCCTTGCCGCCGCGCGCCTCGTGCGGGCGGCAACGGGTCGCCAGCGAATTCTGAAGTTCAACGGCTGCTACCACGGGCACGGGGACTCCTTCCTGGTGAAGGCCGGTTCCGGCGCACTCACTCTCGGCGCCCCCGACTCCCCCGGCGTGCCCAAAGAACTCGCCAGCCTGTCGGCGGTCGCCGAGTACAACGACCTCGACTCGGTGCGCGTCCAGCTCGAAGCCCACCCCGATGAGTTCGCCGGCGTATTCGTCGAACCCGTCGCGGGCAACATGGGCCTTGTGCCGCCGGTCGCCGGCTTCCTCGAGGGCCTCGCCGATCTCTGCCGTGAGCACGGCGCCCTGTTGGTTTTCGACGAAGTCATGACGGGCTTCCGCGTGGCCAAGGGCGGCTACCAGGAACGCTGCAACGTGACCCCCGACATCACCTGTCTGGGCAAGGTCATCGGCGGCGGGCTCCCGATCGGGGCCTATGGCGGCCGTCGGGACCTGATGCAGCGCATCTCGCCCGCGGGTGACGTCTACCAAGCCGGCACGCTGTCCGGCAATCCGCTGGCGGTCGCCGCCGGCCAGGCGACCCTCGACGCGCTGGCTGAGCCGGGCGTCTACGAAGGCCTGGAAAAGGCCGCGCAGCAGATCGCGGAGGGCTTGGAGGCCATCGGCGCCGAACTGAACAGGCCGGTCTGTGTGCAGCGCTGCGGTGCGATGCTCTGCCTTTACCTCGGCGCCGGTCCGATCCGCAACCTCGATGAGGTGAGCGCGACCGATCGCGAACACTGGACCTTGTTCTTCAACCGCATGCTCGAGCGCGGCATCCTGCTCCCTCCCTCGCCTTACGAAGCTTGGTTCCTCTCGACCCAGCACGGGGACGCGGAGATCGAAATGCTGCTGAACGCGGCGCGAGAATCGCTGGCCTAAGCGGCGAGTACGGTCCCCAGGCTCCGTACCTTCTGAGAATTCTGGGACCTCCGGCTGGGGGATGACGCAAGCGTGGAGCAAGGGCCGAAGCATGGCCATTGCATTCTGTTTCGCCATCCTCCCCCCGGCAGTCCATCCACGACATGCCCCGTCATCGCTCCGCAACCTGGAGCTGGTGCGCACTTCGTGAGATCCCAGGGAGGGAGGACTCTCAGCGGTAGCCCCAGCCCGATGCAATTGCGCTCACTCGGAACTCCGGCTCCCGCCGTCTCCCTACGGGGCCCGGTTCCTGTCTACTCGGCACAGGGACGCAGGGAATGAGATGATTCTGAACCCGGCCGAGGATTGACCGACCTAGGAGCCGAAACGGGCGGTCAATTCGGGGCGGGGCTAGCGATCGATGCAGCCCCGCCCCTCGCTTGTCAGGGAATTTCGACTTGGAGCAGAATGCCGACTTCGGCGCCCCCCTGGAATCCGTCTATGCCCACGTACAGGGGATTGCCGGTGCCATCACTGTTCGGAAACAGCCCTCCGACACTCTCGCAGACGATGATGCCGTCGACTTTGCGATAGATGAAGTCACCCCAGAAGGGCGGGTCCACCGACAGGGCGGGGTTGCGGGCCGAAAACTGCATCGCGATTTCAAGGCCTTCGTCGGCTGGCTTCGCTGGTAGCAGCACGCCCGTCAGGTTGGATGCGTTGACGATTGCCATCACTTGGTCATAGACCAGCCGGTAAGCCGTGCGGGTGAGGCCATGGTTGTTGAGGGCAACAGTGAGCTTGGAGTACATCTCCGAGTCGAGCACAACCTCCTTGTCGCCGGCGTTCACGGTGTTGCAGCGAAAGCTGAAGAGCGCATCCGAGGTCGGATCGGCGGGGGGCAGAAGCAGATTGAGCGCATCACGAATCGCAAAAGCGAGCGTCATGGACCGCGCTTTGTTTTGCTTCGTGGCCTGAACGTCGTTCTTGACACTCTCGAAGTCGCGGCCTTTGGGAAGGATGGACGGATAGGCCGTCACGGTCACTTTGGGCATTTGAGGCAGATAGCAAGGGCAGTCGAAAACTGGAGCGAAGGTGCTCCGCCCCCGTTCACGCCACGAACCGCGAGAAACCGACAACTTTCCCCCAGGCCCAGCTTGGCAAGGCCAAAACCGGCGGCCGCTAGGCTGACCGGGCTATGGCTCGACCTCACTTGGGCGCCCTGGCCTTTCTGCTGTGCACGACCGCGCAAGCTCAGCTGCACGCGGGCTTCGAAGATCTCCCCACATTGCCGGAGCCCGATCCGACGCTCCTGCTCGAAGACGGGCTGATGACCCCGCCCACTCCCGCGGCCAGAGCCTATCGCTACGGATCGGATTCAACCGGAGAGAACGGCTGGCTACGGCGCACGTGGCGGCTGATCCCCACCGACAATGGCTGCGCGATCGGGTGCGCCGGCCTGGATGATCTGGCGGAAGACCCCGCCATCCTGCGGGTTGTGCAGCCCGAGGCGCGCCTGACCCTGGATGGAGAAGAGCTCGCCATCGGCGGGCTCACCGGGCAACCCAACCACGCCTACCTAGATCCGAGTTGGACCGCGGAACTCCAGGCACCCGCCGACGGGCTCCAACCCGTGGAGATCGTCACCTGCCCGATCGACCCGCGCATGGCGTGGGCCCGCGTACCACACCATGCCCCAGACCTCGCCTGGCCTCCAGCGGCTTCACGCTGCTGGAACACGACGGCTCGTAGCCCGGGGATCTGGACGCAGCCGCGCGGCCGGTGATGACGAGAGAACGATCGAGCTGCGCGGGTCCCGGATTGCCTTCCATGTCCAGGTACCCGCTCGCTCGATGGCCTGGTATGCCTTTCGCTAGCCTCTTACTGCGCGTCGCCCGTCAACTGCAGCTCGAAGGGCTGAGTTTCATTGAGGGCGTCGTGGGCGAATTCCAGCGTTGCGCTGCGCGATCCCGTGGCACCGATCGGGTTGAAGCGCACGAGATACTGCACGTAGTCGCCAGCCGACAGCCGCGAATCGCTGAGACAAGAGGCTTCCACCCGACTGCGCATGACGTTCGCCGTCACATGGTGGAAGCGCAGATCGATGTTGTCCATGCCCCCGCAGCTGTGGCAGTAACTCATGATCGTGCCCTGGCTGCAGGTGTTCGGACTACTGCAGTTGTCGTAGCAAACGTCCAAGGGCGGGCAGAACTCGTGGGTGTGATCGCTACCAAAGTTGTGACCGAGTTCATGGGCCACAACAACGAAGTCCCAGGTGAAGGAAGCGGGCTCACCGTCCCAGGTGCCCCAGTTGATGTTGCCGTTGAGGTTGGCGCTGACGCCGTAGCCGAAGGATGAGTTGCAGAGCACGTTGAGGTAGGCGATGCCTCCGCCCAGGTTGGCGCCCGAGAGGAAGTGTGCTAAGTCAGCCGAGGCGGGCCAGCCGTTCGCGTTCCAGGCCGAACGGAATTCAGACAACAGTCCCCCCGTCGATCCGCCGGAGTCCTGGTTCGTCCAGGGGTCGTTGGCATCGCTGTACACGCCGAGGTAGCTGATCGAGATCGAGGTTTGAACGTCCAGCATGTACTGATCGCTGATCGCGCCGATCAACCCGGTGACGTAGCTGGTCAGACCCGACACCGAACCGAACTTGGCGTATAGCTGGTAGTCGGTCTCGATCGCCAGACGGCAGTTGGCCACCGTCAGGTTCGAGGTCGAAGGCCCCGTGTTGCTGCTCATCACCTGCGGCGCCACGTTCGGGGGCAGCACCTGGCCGCCGCAGATCGTGGGGGTCGTGCCAGTGCCTGCCGCGAGCAAGTCCTCTTCGTGCACGACCCGACAACCAGCGATCGCCTGGGTCTCGGACGCCTCAGGCAAGATGTGGATGATGCGCCCGGTGTTGTAGGGCAGCTCCACAAAACCACTCGGGCCATCGCTACCGAAGCTCAGGAAGGCCCGAGCACCCGGGACCTCCAGCACGCTTCCGCTCCAGATCGAAATGTCCTCGACGGCCGCCGCCAGGCCGCCGGGCTGGGGTTGTCCGTCGACCATCAGCACAGCGCCCGGCTCGATCGGCAGCGGGACGCGGGCTAGGTCCAGGGTCACTTCCCCAAGGTCGGGTAGTGGAAAGCCGTGTAGGCGTGCAGTCTGTGCGTCTCCAAGTTCGGCTACCCGGGCCTGGTCCAACGCGGCGGCAATGCCGGGGCGATTGTCGCTGGCTAGCTGAATGAGCGGCGCCGCCGTTTCCAGGCGGGCACCAACGCCGAGCTCGGAAAACGCCGGCCCGCTAGCCCCAGAGAGGATCTCGATCTCGACGTCGAAGTCTTGGGTGTTGGTCCCGCTTAGGACGGGGGCGCCGAGCACCATCGGTCCAGTTCCCTGGTTGGTGATGCGCACGCGTGTTCCACCGTTCGGACCGGCGTCGACGACCTGACTCCCCAGGTCGATGGCCGCGTTGTAGGCCAGGCCCTGCTCAGTGCCGCTCGGTCCCATCTGAGCGGTGAAGAGGCCGGCCGGTGCACCGTCGTCGTCCACGATGACTAGACCGTGGGAGGTGTTGCTGCCGAGTATCGCTCCGCTGCCCGTCGACTGCAGCTGCAGCATGATGGTCTCTGGCCCCTCGGCAACCGCGTCGTCCAGAACGGTGACGGTGACCATCTGCTGGCTGCCGCTTGAGCTGCCGGCGGGGAAGGTCATGAGCTGGGGCCCAAAGGCGCTGTAGTCTTCACCCGCAGTTGCGCTCGCCCCGGCGTCGATGATCAGCATGCTGACGTCCACGTCCAAAGTGGATCCCGGTGTCAGGGTGAGCGCAACGGCGGCGGTGTAGCTGGCAGCTCCCTCGCCCGCGGTGTCTTGGCTGGCCTGGACAAACCCGATGGTCGCCTGATCGGCGTCGAGCAGATTGACCTGAAAAACCGGGCTGCCGTCGATGCCGTCGCCGCCCTGGGGCACGAGCTCCAGATACACCGTCTCGGGCGCTCCCTCCATCGAACCGTCGGCCACGCTCGTCAAACTGATGGTTTGGACCGCTCCCGACTCGGTCCCCGCTGGAAACTCCAGGGTTTGCGTCTCAAAGGCCAAATAGTCCTGCCCCGCGGTTGCGGTCCCGCTACCGATATCACGAAGGTCTACCCTGGCGGGCTGCAGTAGCTCCCCGAAGGTTGTGTTGAGCTGAACGGAGATCTCGAGCGCGCTGCCGTCGTCGCTGATCGACCCCGCGTTGCTGAGCAATTGGAAGCTGGTCTCGACCGACGAGGTCCCTTCTCCACTCCCCGCGCTACATCCCGACGCTGCGAGGGCAAGCGCCGCTCCCAACATAGGGCGGCTGGGGCCCCACACTACCTGTCTCATGATGGTCATTCCGTCCGGTTGCAGCTTCCCTGGTGAGCTTGGAATATCGGACCTCACGGTTGCGATTCTGAATACGAAGGCGCAATGACCCGCAGGGTCCTGCCGCGAAGCACGGCGGCGCGGCTCTCCTCCATTCACCGGTCGGGGAGAATCGTCCCAGCTGCGAGATGGAGGATCCATCGGACGAGCACCCGCCACACCCCGTTCAGGAGCCCTCAGAACGAGCCGATAGCGACCCTATGGGAGCTGCTATCAAGATCGCGCGCGTGTATCCAAGGCTCCAGATGGGCGGAGCCGAGCGGGACATCCTAGCGCTGCTCCAAACGGTGCCGGACACGCACATGATTGTGACCCATGTGGAGGGACGCTGGGCACTTCGAGCACGCGGCTTGGCTGAGCGCTACACGCTGCTGAAGAGTCCGCGCCTGCCGCAGTTGGTCGATGCCATGCGGGAAGCCGATATCGTGCACCTGCACACGATCAACGACCACCCCCTGCAGTGGCTCGCGGCACTCCTCGCCGGCCCTCCGGTGATCGTTCAGACCTTGCACAACCTCCTCGAGGCACAGGCATCTGCCGTCTGCGACGCAACCGTGATGCTCAGCGAAACGAGCCGCGACCTGGTCAACGCACCTACGCGCGCCCACGTGATCCCCAGCAGCATCGAAGTGCCGCCTGAGCTCCCCGCGAAGCGCGCCTGGTTTGATGACGCACGCCCGCTCCACCTCGTGGAGGTTCGCCGTCCAGACAAGGAGCTCCACTTCAGTCTGGAGGATCTGCTCGACACCCAGGCCTTGGACCATATTCCCTGGCGCGCCACAGTCGTTGGACCCGACGCCCGCTCGGGGGATCCACGCATCACCTACGTCGGAGCCCAGGACGACCCGGCCCATTTCATGCGCAGCGCCGACGTACTCGTGAGCGGCAGCAGCTCCGACTCCTTCGGCCGCACGCCGTACGAAGCCCTTGCCCAGGGGACCCTGGCCGCGGTCGTCCCTCTGCAGGTGTACATCGAGGGCCTAGGGAATCACGGCTTGGTGTTTCCTAGCTTTGATGTTCTCGAATGCGCCCAGGCGCTTTCCACGCACCTCGATGGCATAAACACCGAGCGGTACCAGGCGGCGCGCCAGGCTGGTCATGCGTTCGTTCACCGCGAACTCAGGCCAGAGCGCTTTGGTCAAAGGCATCGGGATCTCTACAGCAGTCTGCTGGGAACTCCGCGGCGCCAGCGTGACTTCGAGCCCTCCGACCTGGGCGATGTCCACAGTGCCCAGGCCGTATTGACCGCGATCGACGCGCGCCTTGAGCAGCGACCCCACGTCCCCGACCCCCACTCGATGTCCAGCGAAGCTCGCGGCCTGTTCGCCTGGTTCCTAGCCCAAGGAGAGTCCGATGGCGACCGCCAGGGAACCCTGCTCATGGAAGCTGTCCGGGCTCTCGGGCCGCGCTGCTTGATCGCGACCGATCTAGGGCGCTGGCACAGGAACCGCGGCCAACATGCCCAAGCTCGCACCTGGTTCCAAGAGGCACAGGAAGCGGACCCCGATCGACTTGACGCACGCCTGGGCCTCGTGGAGTGTTCCCTTCACGAGCAGTCCATCGAGCGCGCCGTGTCGGAGCTCGATGAACTGTTGACCCTCATTCCCACCGCGCCTGGTGCGGCGAGCCTGCGCAGGGAACTGGTCGAAACCCTGGGCAAGTAGGCGGGAAGGCGCCTACAGCCGGTCCAAGACCCCGGTGCCCGAGGGTTCGGTCAACGTGTCCGGCGCGCCGAGTGGGTCGAGACCCAGTGTCAAAGGCGTGCTCCAAGGAGCCCCCTCACCGCTGGCCATCCATCCCAGGGACTGAGCAGCCAGCGCGCGCTCCCGGTCACTCGCCGATTTGTCTTGCACCATGGCCAGGAGCAAGGCGAGCGCCTGCGCGTCACCGACGCGGGCCAGCGCCCGGGTGCTGCCGAGCGTCGACGACCAGCAATCGCACTGTTCGACCTGCTCTAGCAACTCAGGCACCAGTTGGGAATCGCCGAGCATGGAACGGGCCATGGCAAGGTCCACGCGCAGCTCGGGCCGCGAGTGGGAGTCCTTCGCCAGGTCGCGTAGCAGGGGCAGGGACTCCCTGGTGCCAAGCAACCCAAGGGAGAGTGCTAGCAGTCCTTTGGACTCGTCCCCGTCGATGCGCTCCAGGCTGCGCTCGATCCGCATGCGAGCGCCCGGCGCGCCTGCTAGGCCAGCGGCCAAGGCCAAGGCGGGGCGCTGGTCGCTGGAACGGGTCCGGCGCAGCGCGGCCACGAGTCCATCGTCGACCCCGTGCAGCGGCACGCGATTGGCTTGGGCATAGTGTGCAAAGACGCCCAGCGCGAGTGCGCTCCACGGACGGTCCGCGCTTCGGCCCGACTTGAGGTGGGCGAGTAGCGCCCTGGCCACCGACCGGGCTCCCGCATCCCGGTCAGCCCTGCCCTCCTGTGTCCGGGATCCAACCCGGGCAAGGGAGAGCGCGGAGTAGCGGCGCAGCAGCGCGTCGCGGGAGTCCAGACTATCGATGAGCGCACGGCGGATGTGCACGTCCTGTTCGTCGCTTCCGGCGTAGCCGATCTGGCCGAGGGCCAGCACAACGGCACGTCGCACGGGAGCGCTGGCACCAGAACGCTCCTCAAGGGCATCCAAGAGCGTGACGACTGTTCTTTCCTGGACGGCGGTGCTTGCAAGGGGAGCGAGGCGGCCCAGTGTGGTGGGAATGCGCTCGGCCACGGCTCGCGCAACTTCATCAGAATCCCAACGCGCGACCAGCCGCTCGATCAGGCCATCGATCTGTAGCACGCCAAGCGCAGCTTGATCCTGCGGTTCCGCGCGATCGCCGGAAGCAAGCCCGAGCGAAAGCACGACAGCCGTACCCAGGTCGGCGTTGGCCGCACCCTCGTCGTCGAGCAGGGCTTCGAGCTGGTGTGCGGCAAAGCTGCGCAGCGACGGACGCTTCGCATGGTAGCCGGCCAGTCCAAGCGCATAGGCAGCGACGGCACGGGAACGCAGTGGCACCGATTCGCCGCGCAGGAACTCACGGCCCTGGGGTCGATCGTGGGCGAGCTCACCCAAGAGACTCAGGGTGCTATGGGAACCGACAAGTCCGAGACCGTAGATGGCGCTTTCGTGGAGGATGGGCGAGTGGCTGCGCAGGGCCTCCTGAAGCAGATCCTCCAGCCGGTCCTGGCGAGCGATGCGCTCCGCTGAGCTCAGGTCTCCGGTCACCATCGAGAGTCGCGCCGCAGCAAGGAGCCCCGTCGCTCGCAAATCGGCGGACGCGCCGCTTTCGGTGAAGAGTGCCTCTAGCTTGGGCAGCACGTCCCGGTCGAGCACCGCGGCATCGATGGGCGCACCGCTCGGCTCGGGGGACGTCTCGCTCCCGAGCCTGTCTCCCTGCGGGGCGGATGCATCCAGGTCCAAGAACTCCTCTCGATGCAGGGACCACCAGCGCTGCCAAGTAGTCGGATCGGCCACGAGCTGGCGGAAAGCACCGCTGACTCCGGGACCGAAGTCGGCGATCGTGCCGACGTTGCCGCCGATGTTGTCAGCGGGTGAGGGGAGTCCGAAACCAAGACCGCTTGCACGCTGTGCCGCGGCGTTGGAAGCCCCGGCGACGCCCAGGAGGAGGCTCAGGACTAGGGCGTAGGGGACGGACCGTCGGTTGGTATTCAGCATGGTGGGTTGGCGGGCGCACGGCTCCGCTGTGGACCCCCAATACGACCGCAAGAGGCCCTGGGTGACCCCACGACTGGGTGATCGGAGCAACAACCTGGACCGGGTCACAGGCGTGATCAGCGCCCGTATACTCTGAAGCAGTTCCGCCCCACCTGCCTCAAGCTGCAATCCATGCTCCGCTCCCCTGCTGCTGTGTCCCTCGCCATCGTCTTGCTGACCGCTGCCTGTCAAGTCGACCCTAACAGCGTAGGAGGCGGCGGAGCCCAGCCGGCCGGCGGACGGGGCACACTTGCGGTCAGTGCTCAACAAGCCTCGCACGCCCGGCAGCTTGCTGGCCCGCAGGGTCACGCTGCCACCCGCAATGCCGCACCGATCCCCAGCGATCTGGCTCCCCATGAGATCCATGCCGCGGAGATCTACGCGACAACCCTCCCGACGGTCGTTGAGATCCGCGCCACCAGGGTGGGAGCCGAAGGGTCGTCCTTGGGCACCGGCGTCTTGATCCATCCCGACTGTCACATTCTGACCGCAGCGCACGTGGTGGATGGTGCCGACCGCATCGTGGCTCTGACCAGCGACGGCGTCGAACGTGACGCCGAACGGCTCTTCAGCGAACCCGGAGCAGACATCGCTCTGATTCGCCTGGTCGATCCCGACTCGGACTTGCCCCACGCCACGCTTGGCAGCTCAACGGACCTTGTCATCGGCCAAGACCTCTTCGTGATCGGCAACCCCCGTGGCCTCTCGAACACCTTCACCAAGGGAATCCTCAGCGGCTTTCGCGACTTCGCCCGGCTTTACGACGGCTCGATCCTCGTCGAGTTCCTGCAGACCGACGCGGCCATCAACTCCGGCAACAGCGGAGGCCCCCTGTTCGACTCCCGTGGCGAACTCGTCGGCATCGCATCTCGCATCAGCACACAGTCCGGCGGCTCAGAGGGCCTAGGGTTTGCCGTCACGATCGACTCGGTCAAACAGCTGCTCGCCCTGGAAGGACGTACCTGGACTGGCATCGATGCCATCTTCCTCTCGAGCGTCGACCTCGAGCAGCTCTTCCACCTCAATCTACCCGGGGCGCTCTTGGTGCAGTCGGTCGAAGCTGGCAGCCCTGCCGCCCAAGCTGGCATGCGCGGCGGCCGCATTCCGGCGACGATCGCGGGACGGGATATCCTGCTCGGCGGCGATCTTATCCTTGAGTTCGCCGGCCAGGAGTCCTGCCACGCCGGCTGCCTCGCCAAAGCGCGCAGCGTACTCGGGAGTGCGGCCGAAGTTCGCGCGAAGATCCTCAGGGGGAATCAAGTCCTGGATCTAACGCTGGACGTCAGCGCCAGCCGGCGCAACTTCCTCGGAGAATAGGGCTCCGCCCGGCGCTCCGGGCAAGAGCCATCCTCCTAAGAACCAGTCCTGCGCGAGCTGTTCCCTGAAGAACACGGGGAACACCGCTCCCAAGACCTGTCCCCCATGCGGGTGCGTATGTGCTGGATGACACCAGGCCAGGCGTGGCATGCGGGGTCCGGAAGCGGGTGGGCCTGACGACGGAACGGCCGTCGTCACTCCCCCGAATTCATCCTGCAAACCGAATCAGTAGTCGCTCTCGCCGCCGTAGCCGATCTGCTCGAGCCACTTGGCCGCTTCCGGGTCCATGGGTTCTGACGTGCCCGCCTTGCCCGGATGGATCCAGCGTGCGCGTTCCTGGGCGGCGAGTGCCCGCAGGGCAGCTCCCATCGACTGAAAATCGGCTCCCGTTGCCGGTACGGTCGCCTCCTCGAAGGGGTCGCGCTCAAGATCGCTTGCGAACGTCGTACCGGCCTGTGGGGACTGGACGAGCTTGTGGGGCCAGAGGTACATCACTTCCGCGTCTTTGCGGGGGTGTTCCGCGATGACCAGCGCGTCCTTGGGGCGACCGGCGAGGAGGGAGTAGCCAGGTAGGTCGCTTGCCGGCGGCAGGTCGAGCGCGTCGAGAATTGTCGGTACCAGATCGATGTGGCTGACCGCCTGAGTCACACGCTCACCGCCAAAGCGCATGTTCGGGAAACGCATCATGAGCGGAACGACCAGGCCCTCCTCGTAGTACTCGCCGTGACCTCCGTAGCGGTCCCCGCGCTGAAAGAGACCCTCTCCATGGTCGGATGTGAGGATGAACAGCGCGTCCTCAAAGATCCCTTCCGCTTTCCAAATCTCGATCCACTGCCCAATCTTGCTGTCGACATAGCGGATACCGCCGTCGTAGAGCGCAACGATCGCCGCGTGCTCGGCGGGGCTAACGACCGAGCCATCCTTGTACCAGATGTCTTTCGCTGACCCATCCGGCATCTGCTCGCGAGCACCGGGGAGAAACGCGGTATCGAAGGGTGCTGGCGGATCGTAGAGGGACTTCTCCTTACTCAGGGGTCCGTTGTGCACGTCGAAGAGGTGAACGAAGAGCAGTAGCGACGCATCCTTCGGACGCGCAGCGAGGGCCGCCCGCATGTGCTCTTCGGCCTCCTCGGCGTTCTGGTGACTCTCGTAGTGATTGAAGCCGCGTGCAAACCCGTAGCTCGGATCAAGCCAGCCGGGAAAGTGCAGACCGATTGTGTGAAAGCCAGCAGCACTCAGGCGCTCCGCAAGGGACATGCTGTCCGCCGGTAGGGACGCGTCCTTGCGCCAAACGCCGTGCTGGCTCGGATACAGCCCGGTCAGCAAGCTCATGTGCGCGAGCAGGGTCCAGGTCCACGTGGTGTAGGCCCGCTCGTAGATCAGTGCCTCAGACGCAAGGGCGTCGAGGTTTGGCGTGGTGTCTCGCTCGTATCCGTAGTGCCCGACGTGATCCTGGCGCAGGGTGTCGATCGAGATCAGGATGATGTGGCGTGGAGTTCGAACGGATCTGTCCCCAGGGCTGCATCCTGCCAGAATCGCAAACAACGCCATTGCAGCACGGCCCCGCCGAATCGAGTTCGTTCGCGGATGAGAGGAAGAAGTTCGTGTCATGGAAGAGGATGCGAGAATTCCCTGGGCACAAAACTGACACGTTGGGTCGTCCCCCGCAACCGATCGGCGAAGAGAGTCCGATTCCGGACCAGGGAAGTCTTTGCTTGCGGGGACCGCCCGCAAGTCAATCCAGCGTTCTGTTGCGAGGACCGGCTGAAGCTTGCCTTGGGGTAGGGCCTAGGCAGCCGGCACTCGCAGGGAAGTCGAGGGGATCCTGCTCCATCCGGTCGGTCGATCTATCTGGGATGGAAGTCTCCGCTTCGAAGCAGGCGAGCCCGAAGACGCGCCCGGCGCCCGAAAGGCCACAGCACGCGCAGGCCTGTCGAGCGAGTCGTCACAAAAATGGAAAAGCTGAAACTATGCGCTGTGCGCCCTGGCAGAGGTCTTGGAGCCCCCAACCTGTCGGCTGCTCTCCACGCACGGAGGGCGCAGCCAAAAACCTGTCTCCGGTCTAGCCTGAACATCCAACCTCACACAACCGACCCTATGCGCTGCACACCCCTAGTCCTTGCAAGCTTGCTCGCTGCCACCTCCTCGGCTCAGAACCAGCACTCCAGCACCCCCTTTATTCACTCGTTGGAGGGCATCATGCCCGGCAGCCAGTTTTCGCAGGCGGCCACTGGCGAGGTTTTTCCGGGGGGTCACCTGGATGCCGTTGTCATCAACGGTGGGCAGGCCTATTCCTTCTTCGAGCCCAATCAGCGAGTCAATCCCATGCACTTGGGGCAGGCGAGCTCTGTCTGCCTTGCCCCCCATGATCCGAGCACGGGACAAGAGTGTGTGATTCGAGCGACAGCGGCAGGTCTGGTTCGAACCTACTGGCAAGGAGATGAATTGGTGCACGAAGCACTCGGCGCTGCCACCGCGCCATGGGCCGCAGCCACGCAATTGACCTACCGCAACGGCAGGCTTTTTGGAACCGCAGGCAACCAGCTGATGCAGGGCCTACTCGATAGTACGGGGTTTGCACCCCTGCCCAACATCGCGACTCCCGGGCCTGCCCTCGACGTCATTGCTCTCGATTGGAACGACGTCGATGCGGTGGCTGTTCTCACGCCCTGGTACTTCATCATCCAAGACCTTGCTGGGAACATCCAGTTCTTCGCCCCCATGGCGGACAGCAACGCACGCATGTTGCTCCTGAAGGGCCCCACCGGAGATGGTGTTGGTGTACTGCAGCAAAACCAAGGGCTCCTCGAGGTCGGCGTTGCAAGGCCGAATGCTACGCCGCAGTCCCACGTGATCGGGTCCATTTCCTATACCACGGCACTGGCTATGGATGTGGATGGCGTATCCGGGGACGACATTGTGCTGTTCAACCCCAATGGTCAGGGTTCTGCCATGGTCCTGAATCGCCTCAGCAACGGAGACATTGCTCACCTTGGAGAACTGCTGCAAACGACGGCAGAGTGGGCGCCAGAACCCTATCTCGTCAAGAGCGCTATGGCAGCTGACTTCGATGCGGATGGCGACGTGGACTTTGTGACCTTTGAGCAGGGCCCCAGTCCGGCTGTACGAATCAACTGGGCATCCCGAATCGACGAACTCGCCCAGATGGTCAAGTTGAAGACCCTCTCCTATGGCCCGGGTATCGCCGCTCCGGAGTCCACGGCGGAGCAGATCGAGGTGCTCTTCACGCTGCCTGATGCCTCCAATCTCCCCGCGGGTCATCGCACCGAGGTGCGTGTGCACGGATGGTTCGGGATCCCCGGCCAGGGAGTAGAGAGGACGAGCAGGGTCAACCCGCTCGACATGGTCTGGCCCAATGGCCCGGGCGCGACCAATGCGGCCAACAGCATGACCCGCCTTCTGAACATCCCCCTGCACGGCTTGGAGTCGCCCTCGGACGAGTGGTACCTCTTGCTTCGCACAGAGCTCTTCACCTTCGCGCCGGGTAGCACAACCCCGACCGTATATCCGGTCCGCATGACATCGTTCTCTCCGTTTGAAGAACTGGCCACCCAAATCGCCGGTGGTGACCCTTGGGTCGACCCCGATGGTATCGGTGGTCAATCCCAAAGCGGTCAGACAGGCAGCAGCTCCGGCGAACCAGCGCTCCCGTTGTAGGGCCTCGCCGGGATCGACGAACCTCTCTTCGCCGCGGCCGCGAGATATTCTCGGTCGCGGCACCTCCCTACCCTAGATGAACTTCGATGGCCCATCCCAACGAGCTGGTCCCCGACTCCTAGGCAAGCCCCTTCCGGCTGAGCCTGTACACCACAAACCCCAAGAGCAGCAGCCCTGCGACTCCCGGGACCGTCGCCAAGAAGCTCAAGGGCGAGAAGCCCTCGCGACTGGGCTTGGCGCCCAAGAGCTCCGGGAAGGGCTTCGATGCGGGCCAGCCAAAGGCGTGCACCAAGAGGCTCTGAACGGCTTCAGGGCCCCATTCCGCCCGGTTCCAGCACGCCTGGCGTGCTTGCAACAAAGCCCTCTCCATGCTCGCTCCGGAGGAGAGTGCAGCATGCAGATCCGCTTGAACGTTGCGCGCCTCTTCCAATCCCAGGTCCGCCCAGGACATTAGGACACAGCGTGCCCCCGCGGCCAGGAAGGCACCACCGAGGTGAGTCGAACCGTCTTCCCCCCGGCGCGTAGGTGCGTCCCACAAACCGCAGGCGGTCAGGATCACAAAGGGGGGTGAATCACTCATCGCGTAGAGATCCTCCGGCCAAAGCCCCCCACCGCTCGGCACGGCACCGGCCAAGGCGAGGCCGCGACCAATCGGCAGCTCCGGGTGCGGCACACCATGGGCCAGCAGTTGCAGCAGGCGAGGCTGTTCCCTGCACACCGCTCCGAATGCGCCAAGGCTTGCCTCCTCCTGCAGGTAGGTCGATCCGGCCGCGGGGCCGTAGACCCCCAGCCAGCGGTCGGCATCCGCTGAGGAGAAATCGAGAGACTGAATGCCAGGAAAGCCCCCAAGGGTGGCTTCTCCAGGATCTGCGCAAGCCACCAGTGCGACGTCTGTTCCCGGTGCGGGCGCCTGGCAAATGCCCGCCAAGTGCACACCAGCCGGCAAGGAAGGCAGGTAACCGACTGTGTGGGCCAGCCCCAGGGGCAAGCCGTCCGGACCCAGGAGCAGCTCAATCGGCACGTAGCCTGTGCCGTCCAACCCGGCGACCCAGATGGCATCCGCCCTAGCAATCGCTTCGCCAATCGCGGGGGGCAAGAAAGCCCCGGTTGCCTCTTCCGCAGCCGAAACGAGCGGGACCTTGCTGTCCTCAAGAGCACTGCGCGAAATCGCGACCAGAAACTCCCGGCGCACCCGGTCGAGCTCGTCATAGGCAGGCAGCTGGGAATAGCCCGAACTGTCCCCATCCATCCAGAACACAAAGCTCTGGTCGCGACCAGGCTGGAAGGCCAAGACCAACCGTCCGGGTGCGAGGATGCCTTGCTTGAGCTCGGCGACACTTGGGGGCTTCAGCTGCCAGCGGCGCGCGAGACCACCGACTGCCTGTTGGGCAGAAAGACGCTCAAGACATCTTTCCACGCCCAAGCCTGGTTCAGCATTGGATAGGTCGAAGAGAGCGAGCTCTTCCAGGGTGCTCATCTGCGCTTCGAAGTGAAGCGTAGCAAAGCCCGAAGGGCTTGGCGGGAGCTCCGCCCAGTCGTTCAGTTGGCTGATCCAAGCGTCTTCCAAGTTCGCGATGGCTGTCTCGTATTGCTTGCGACCTCCCGCGTCCAGCCGTTCCAGGCTCGCCATGCGGGCACCGAGAAAACGGCGCTGCGCCTCGCCCTCTGGGACATCGCCCAGCAGGCGCGTATACCGGCTCCGTGCCTCTTCATATCTGCCCTGCTCAAGGCGTAGGTCGCCAAGCAATCGAATCGCTCGCCGGTGCTCGCTGGGTTGATCCACCAAGGGCGAGTCCGCGGCTGCAAGCTCGATCAGACGTGCCTCGCCAAGCTCCTCCCCAGTCGGACTTGGTTGGGGTTGGACACCCGCCTTTTGGATGCGCAGATACGCGTGGATGAAGCGCAGTTCGGCGATCGCGCGCTGCAGCGGGTAGTCCTTGGCCAACTTCTGCCATCCCAAATGCTGCCTAGCCCGCTGGATGGTCTCCTCTAGAAGGTCGTAGCGATCCAAGGCTTGCGCCATGGCCAAGCGGTTGCGCAGAGCGTCGAGCCATGAGTTGATTCGCGCGGTAGTGAGGTAGGGATCCTGCCCTTCCTCCTCCAACTGGATGGCTCTAGAAAGACCCAGTTCCGCTTCAACCAGGGCCTGCAGGCTAGATCCAATAGCCAGATCGGGCAAACCGGCCTCAATCGCAATGAGCACCTCTTGATCTCGATATTCAATCTTCGCCTGGTTCGCTAGATCCTGATCGCGCATCTCGCCGATCACCGCCTCCGCTCGCGCCAACAAACGCGAAGATTGGTCTAGGTCGTTGAACTCCGATCGCACCAAATCGGTCCAGCGGATGTACATCAGAGCACGCGCCTGAACATCTTCGGGCCAGAGTTGATCCAACAGCGTGTAGGCATCGGACGCGACGGTTGCATCCAGGTGCAGTCCCGTTCGCTTGACTAGGGCCAGCGCATCCAGGGCAAAGCTCTCAACACCTACGCCTGATTTTTCGAACCCCGCATGGGCAAGCTGCAGAGCCTTCAAGACGTCGATTTCCTCGACCCATGGCTGGTACCCTTCAGCCGTCAACAGGAACGCAGTTCCCGTCAGCAAGTACTCCGCGCGGCTCCGACAAGCCTCTAATTCTAGGCTGTCGTCCAACAGCTCCAGGGATCGAAGATAGGCGGCCCAGTGGGGGCCAGGATCCTGCGCACTCCACCCCGATCCTGCCTGCGCGGGCCCCACCCAGAGGGACAGCCCTAGGCCCAGGGCAATCAGCTTCGCTAGCGGCTGGCCACCACGTTGCGAGGGGAGCTCTTCCCCTTGTCGAACTCGCCGCTGCTGCGATAGGCAACCCAGCGCCACTCGATCGAATCTGGCCAGGAGCTGTACTGCGATTCCTCGGGTGTCCATGTGGACGAGGATACCCGGCCGCTGGTCGCCAAGGTCTCGTGGGTCGCTGGATCCAAGACCTCCACCTCCACTTGATAGCCCTCGACTTCGATAGGTATTTCGAAGCGCTGAAAGCTAACCCCACTCCCCTGGGGCGAAGCTCCCTCGACGATCTGGCTTCCGCCCAAAAGGCCACTGCGATTCCCACCGGCATCCTTCTGGCTAGACCACCATAGACCTCCCAGCAGGCAGACTAGAAATGCAGCAGCCAACGGGGCCATCCACGCCTTGGTGCGAGGCCCATGATTTGGCTTGCTCTGAAAGGCCTCCCGCATCTTGTCCAAATCGGCCTCGGTGGCCCTCGCGCGCAGTTCTTCGATCTCGGCAAAGACCTGATCCCCGGCGGAGTCGAGCTTGGCCGTAAGCTTCATCCATTCACTCACCTCGAAGTCGAAATCGGGGTCCTGGGCACGGGCTTCGACCACTTGGGCATCGAGTGGCGACAGTTCCTCACAAACAAGTCGTTGCATGAGTTCTTGGTGGTGTGCATTCACAGCTCTTCCATCCTCCGCTTCGGGGCCAGCTTTTGGCGCAGCGCTTGGATCCCACGGTAGTAGTTGCTCTTGGCTGTGTTTGGGGACATGTCCATTCGCGCTCCGATCGCATTGAACGTCAGCTTTTCGAAGTGCTTCATGCGCACGATGGTCGCCGTGGGCTCACCGACCTCTTCGATGGCCAGATACAGGTAGTCAAAGTCATCGGCCGGCTCATTTTGGCTGGGATCCTCGGGGTCCAGGACCTCCAGATCCTCCCTGCGCGGCCCTCGCTGGCGACGCTCCAGGGCGCGGTAGATCTCGTGAATGCAAAAGCCATAGGTCCAGGTTTCAAGGCGTGACCGCCCCTCAAAGCTCGGCAGCTTCCGCCACACCGCCATCAATGTGTTCTGAACCACATCCTCCAGTTCGTCAGCAGCTAGCCTGGATCCACAGCGTCGATGCCGGTCGTACACCATCGCGGGCACATAGCTCAGTCGTACAAGCAACTGCTCCTTCGCCACGCTGTCGCCCCCTAGTGCCTTCTTGATTAACTGAAGGTCGTTGGGATGGGCCACCTGGCCTGGTTTGGCAGATTCAGAGTTACCCCACATGAGAGAGGACAGGGCAGCACCGACGGGGTTCCGACGGCCGATGTGTCTTCTAACCATGGTACGTACTTTCCGGTATGGGCAGAAGAGCCCAGCGTCTTCGGAGGAGAAGACGCTGAGCTCTGGAATCAGGGACGGGCTAGTGGGACTCGATTGCTCCCTGATCATTCGCCACACCCAGGGGGCGCTCTTGGCCTACCGCGTCCACTCCCAGGGTCGGCCCCTCTGCTCGATCGATCGCATCGGACCCCACCATCAGCGAGTAGTCCGCCGCATCCAGCGCTCCGTAACGGCTTGGCCACCAGATCGGGATCGACACCGGAGTGATCAGCATCGTCGCCTCGAACGATGGATCTCCCCCAAGCTTGTTTCCTTCCCACGTGGAAGGGAATGAGCTCTGAAGGTCCGCCAGGTCGAAGCTCTTGGCAGGGATGTTGTTGGGCTCCCAGGTCGACAGGAGCGACATGCGCACCGGCATTCCGTTGAACGGCTGTTCGGCGCGTATCAAGTTGTTCTCAAACTGGATGCCCTCCAACATGCGCTCTTCCCGGGAGAACTCGTTGCTGGCCACGAAGGGCTGAAAAGGAACGGCCTTCTTGGCACTCAGCTGGACGCCGACGACCCTCTCGCTCTGTCCCACGAGAACGTTGTCATGCACTCGGATGTCGCAGAACGGCTCAACGAGCGCCTCGTCCCTGTAGTCCAGGTTCATGGTCGGGTCAGTTGAGAAGTTTGGCGACTCCTGAAGCAGGGTGTACTGCGACGTCTCTGCAAACCGAATCACTTCGTATTCATCGGGTCCGCTAGTGCCTTCCCGAGCAGTCCACTCAGCGTCGGGCACATAGACCGTGTTGTAGGCGATCTCGATATCCCGGATCACCTGGTAGTGCGTCGCTTTCCAATCATCGGTCGAGCCGCTTTCCCGGTCGGACCACTGGGTGTCATCCCAGTCGCTGAAGATCGAGACTCCAAACCTCATGGACTCAGCCAGAACGTTGTTCCAGATGCGCAGGTTCGAAGTCCCCGTGCACTGGATGCCTCCGTACTTGGCCTGCTGGACGCGGTTGTTGTTGATCAAGACCTGGTTCTGAAGCCCATTGACGTGGATTCCATGCCTGTTCGTGTAGGAGACGTCATTGAAACTGATGCGAATGTCGTGACTTCCTGGCAGGTACTGGCCAGCAGGGTCCATGCCATTGCCCGCGATGTAGATGCCATGCTCGAGGTCGACACCCGAGATGCGGCAACCCTCGATGACGAAGTTGGTCACCGAGCCGAAGGCCTGAACGCCCCACTTGCCCATGTTGTGCATCTCCAAAAAGCGCAGTTGCACATGGTCGGTGTTGTCCGGGTTGACAGCTTCCACCCGCCAACCGCGGAGAGTGAGATTTTCAACCACGACATGGTTCGACCCCACCAGATCGACCCCGTACCACTCTCCCGAGTAGGGATTCAGCTTCTCCGCCGCAGTCATTTGATTCCAGTCTTTGCAGAACCCGTCCAAGATGACCTCCTCTCCGGCATAGCCTGCGATCACGATCGGGGTTTGTGTGCTGCCGTCGTAGTTTCTCAGGTCGATCTGGTTGAGGGTGGAATCGGAGTATCGGTAGACGCCGCCACGAATGATCATGACCTTCTCGGCAAGCGGAGCTCCAGCCGGCTGGTAGTTCCTCAAGATCTCGATGCCACGGGTCAGCGTAGCAACCGCCGACATCTTGCTCATTCCGTCGTTGGCATCATCACCCATGGCCTTGCAGACCCAAACGTGGCCGGTGGTTAGGTTGCGCGGAAGCGGCTCGCTCGGTACGTAGTCGTCCCAATTGCAGGTCAAGTCCGCGACCGGTCCGTCGATGGCGCGGTCGAAGTGCACGACGCCGATGTCACTGATCGAGATTTCACCTGTCGGCCCATGGATCGACAGGAAGAAGAAGGAGAACTCGCCGGAGTAGGAGGGGTCGGGCTTGTACGCCAATCGATGGCCTTGGTCGGTGGTGGATCCTGTGTATTGGGCAATCTCCGAACTCGGTGCGGCTAGGGCATTGGTTCCCTCGAAGGCCGAGATTCCCGGGCGCACGTAGAAGTAGGTGAGCAAGGGGCTAGCCTCGGTGGCATCTCCCCATGCCGCGGGAAACTCTGGCCGCAACCACTCGGTTTGGTGCATGCGCCGCGGGTGCGGGTTGTAGATCGTGTCGACCTGATGAACGTTTTGGGCGACAACACCGGACTGCAGCGCGAAGCTACAGCCGCAGACCGCGATTGCCCCGGATAGACCCTTCCAGAGCGTTTGGAAACGAGATTGGCGAGATTGACAATGCATGGTTCTGTCCTCTGAACGATGCGGAAGCCGCGAATTCGGCATCCGTCAAACCATGGGCATAGCTCCCGCGAGAATTGGCGCGACATTCCCCCCTGTTTTCGCCCTCGGCGCCCACGTCCAAGTCCTCTGCGCAAACTTGCAACCAAATCGCTCGCCGGCGTGCGCGACGCTGCCTGCTTAGGCGCGGGCCTGCTAGCCAGCCCGGAAGCATCGCCGGGATGGACCTCTGCCCTATTGCCTAGCCAAGGCGCGTGAAGCGGGCGGCGGGCCTTTCACGCAGCGGAAACCCACGTAGTCAATGGTGACTCCCATCGGTGCACCCATGACGTCGGCTAGAGTGCGGCTTCCCCTCCGCCAGTGGGCACCGCGCACGACCGCTCGACCCGGTGTCAAGAAAGGCACATCTCCCTCGAGGGCCAGCCCCGAGCTCAGTGTCCACTCGGCCACGTTGCCGAACAAATTCAAGATGCCCTCGGGGCTCCGATCCAGCGTGGGACCCGCAGCGGGCTGGATGTTGGCAAGGTAGTACCCCAGGGCTAGCTCCATTTTTGCGGGCTTCAAGGTCAGAGTGACGTCGACCTTGGGTACCTGCGACTCCCAAGTGTCCGATGCATCGGAAGGCAGCTCCGGGATGTTGGCAATCCCGGCAAGCTCTGCACCCTCCTCAAGACTCTGTGCCCAGGGGCTATCGCGGGCATCCGCGCCCCGAGCCATTCTCGACCACTCGTAGTAGCTGGAGAGGCGGCCGCCGGCCCAAGCGCAGTACGCCTCAGCCGATGTCCAAGGAACCCAGGCCACCGGTACCTCGCCCCATTCGGCCCCCCATTCTCCCAGCGGCCAACCGAACGGAAGTGGATGACCCGTTTCTTGGGAGAACTGCCAGAACTCTTCGTTCGTCACCTCGTGCTCCCCGGCGAGAAAGGTCGGTAGGTGGAGTTCTACGGCCCCAAGAGCGCGTTCGCCTTCCTCTTCGTGAATCTTCATGGCGCCGGCAGGGATTCGAATCAGCCCCGAGCTCTCCTCCGGCCTTAGAAAGACGATGGGTGGTTCGACGACCTGACTGGCGGCATAGATGGGTCGGATCAACTCCCCCTGGTGCCCGTTCTCGCCCAGGAAGAAGAAGTGGTAGGTCCCTGGCTCCATGGGCACAGGTTCCATTGGAGTGGTGCCGAGGCGGATCGGTGGATCCAGAGGATCAACAAGGTGAGTCAGAGGATCGAGTCTCTGGGCCACCACACGAGCCCCCTCCGGAGAGGAGCGCAGAGCCACCCGTGTCCCGATCATCTCGGGGAGCGTCTGCCTGGGAGGCAATTCCAAGGATCTCGAGATAGCCTCGATCTGCCAGACCCTTCTTGCGAACCGAGAGATCCGAAGTGGAGAGACTCCCAGCGGGTCCCGCTTTGAGCTCTCCGATACGCTTTCCATTTCTTCGAGCAACCTCTCGCGGATGGGCACGAGCGACTCTCGGAGGCTCCGCTTCTTGAGCTCGATGAGTTCGCCATCGCCCCCGGTGAGCCTCTCCAGCAAGCCAATGCTGCGCAAGACCCCCTCCAATGCAGCGATACTTGCATCAGGATCGCCCGCTTCCCAAAAGTCCGTCGCCTTGCCTATCGAATGCTGAACCTCGAGCGAGGCCGCTCGGACTTCGTCCCGCAGCGCCAGACTCCGCGACAGTTTCGCCGCCACTCCGGCAGTGACCAAGAGAGCGAGCAGCACGGCGGCCGGCACCTTGTGCTTCGCGATCCAGTGCGCTGCGCGCTCCCAAACCGCCGGGGGGCGGGCCATGATCGGGCGACTGTTCTGGAACAGCTCCAGGTCGAGGGCCAACGCGCCCGCCGTGGGGTAGCGAGCCTCCGGACGCTTGGCCATCGCGGTGTGGCAAATGGTCTCCAGGTCGCGGGGTACTCCTGGCTTGACGCTACGCAGCAGCGGCGGCTCGTCGTGGGCTACAGCGCTACGCAGGCCTTCGCCCGTCAACTTGGCGAAAGGCCTCGCCTGGGCCAAAAGCTCGTAGAGCACAACGCCAAGCGAGTAGACGTCTGAACGGAAGTCCATCGGCCTGTCCGAGGCCTGCTCAGGGCTCATGTAGGCGGGCGTGCCGCGGTCCAGGGTCAGGGTGTCCTGGTCGGGACGCCGGGCGATGCCAAAGTCGGCCAGGTAGGCCTGGCCGTACTCATCCAGCAGGATGTTGCCGGGCTTCACGTCCCGGTGCTGCATCCCCTGCTCATGCACGTAGTGCAGCGCAGCGGCGATTGAGCCCACCCAGCGCACACAATCGGCCTGATCCAGCGCCGCGCCCTCCCGCGCGCGCTTCAGGCGCTCGACCAGACTCCCGCCCCGCAGGTAGGGCATGGCCAAGTACGCGGTGTCCCCCTCCCGTCCCGCCAGATACACGGGCACGATATGCTTGTGATCGAGGGTTGCGACACGGCGGGCCTCCCGCTCGAAGCGCTGCAGATCGTCTTCACTGACTCCTGGCCTGACGCTCACGACCTTCACGGCGACCTGACGCTCGAGGCTCTGCTGGCTCGCCAGGTACACAGTGCCCATGCCCCCGACCCCGACGACCCGATGAAGTTGAAAGTCAGCAAGTTGCTGCCCTTCCAGGTCAGGTGGCGACGGGAGAGAACCGATCGTTAGGGGCTCAACAAAATGCTCGGGCAACTCCCCGAGCATCTTCCCCAACAACTCCATCAGCTCGGCATCCTGCCCGCAGTTGATCTCGAGGAATACAGCCCTCTCGCCTGGGTCCAATTCCAGTGCCTCATGGTGGAGCTCAACCACCCTTTCCCAGCGTTCAGCGTCCATGATTCTCGCGATCCTGGCCGGCTACTATACGGGTTGGCGGGTCCAAAAAGACGCGAGGTCTCCACAGTTGGACTTGTCAGAATTCCCTCGCTGAGCAACAATTCGCGCCCGCCATCCGCCATGAAGGACCCTGAAGAACACGATATCACGGGGCTATTGAGCCAGGTCCGAGAGGGCAAAGAGGGAGCCGAAGACCGCCTTCTCGACGCCATCTACCCCGAGCTCTATGCGCGCGCTGAACGCGCCATGCAAAACCAGCCCGCAGACCACACTCTGCAGCCTACGGCCTTGGTGAACGAAGCCTACCTGCGCCTGATCGGGCCTGGTAGGGCTCCAGGCATCGATCGCCTGCACTTCTTTTCCGTGGCGGCATCCGCCATGCGCTGCATCCTGGTCGACCACTTCCGCAAGAAAGACCGGGACAAGCGTCTGCCCGCATCGAAGCGGGTGCCCCTCGAGGGTATGGCGGCCGCGTTCGAAGAGCGCAGCGTCGACCTGCCACGCCTCGACGCTGCGCTGACTCAGATGACCGCGTTCGACTCCGAGCTCAGCCGTGTCGTCGAGCTGCACTTCTTCGGCGGCCTAACCATGGCGGAGATTGCCAACCTGCTGGACCGCAGCCAGCGCACGATCGAACGGCGTTGGCAGAGCGCTCGCGCCTGGCTCGCGGTTCAGGTGGCCTGACGTCCGATCCCGAAGAACCGGGCAGGGGCGGCATTCGAATCAGAAGCCGTAGCGAACACCGATGCCAAACTGAGTGTCGTCGCCGACCTCAAGGCTCGCGTAGGCCTGCAGCCGGTCGTTGATGCGGTAGAGCGCGCCGCCATCCACGAAGAAGTCCGTGTCGAATGTGGTGCGCAGATTGCCGCCTCCGTAGAACTCGAAGCGTTCGTCGAGCATGTAGCGTGCACCGCCTCGCAGGCGCAGGCCGACCTCGGAATCCGATGCCGAGCTGCCCAGAAAGTCGACTTCGGCACGACCAAACTCCAGCTCAGCGGTGGCCACGATGTCCAGATCCTCCTGGATGTTGTGCACGTAGCCGGCACCGGCCGAGAAGAAGGTGAAGTCCACGCGACTAGCCTCAAGAATCCCCAGGCTGGCAACGATCAGCCACTGGTCCTGTAGGTGGTAAGAGCCTGCCACGCGGATCCCGTCTAGGTCGCCAAGCGACAGCCCGACCTCACCGTAGGTGTAGTGGAAGACACTGTTCGGTACGCCGCCCTGCTCTGCCAAAGTGGTTAGGAGGACCGGCTCAATCGAGAGGTCCGGTGCGGGTGCGGATACCTCGGGCGAAGTGGCGAGGGAAAGGGTGTAGGCAAGGTAGGCGATGGCAGGGAACATGGGGTCTCCAGGGGAGAAGGCCAAAAAGAAGCGGGGAGCCCAAGCGAACGTCGCCTGGACTCCTCCAAGGGGGATGCTGGGGCGACCGTTACGCCCTTTTCCCTAGGGATCCCTAGATGTCCGCTCCGCGCTGCTCCACCGCCGTACTGCGTACGCTGTACTTCTCGAAGGTCAGGCTCGTTTCCAGTGGAGCGTCATCGAAGCCCGCCGGAACAAGGGCCTTGGCCAAGGTGCCCTCCGGATCGAACAGGACTGAGGCCTTCTCCACCCCGGGAACTCCGAGCAGCGCGTTGTAGAGCTTGCCCGTGCAGCCTGTGCAACAGGGCCCATCGACCACGAGCTCGGTGACCTGGTATCCGGCCGGAATCGGCCCGGAGATCGCTTTGGGCACGTACAGCTCCGGCTCCACGCTCTCCAAGGCCAGTGGCTCGTAGTCCTGATCCGGCGACGATTGGGCGACGTAGAGCGCCGCGGCTCCGGCGGCGAGGACAAGCGTGATCAATCCGGTCTTCATGGGGGGTCTCCAGGGATGGAATAGCCGATTTCCAGCCCCCGTCAAGCCGCCCGCCCCAGGCATTTCGAAACGCGCCCCTCCTGGATCAGGGAACCCGCGACAGTGTGCCGCGGATGGCCCGAAATACCGATCAGGTCCCGTCCCACGATCCGGCCTGCTCCTGCTTGGTTGCTACCGCCCTGGGGCGTGCGCACAATGCAGGCGCGATGACTCTCAGCTCTCTTGATGCGGTGCGTGCCTCGTTTGACGAAGCCAAACGCACCCTGGACGCCTTTCTCACCGACTCCGCCAACCTGGAGGCGGTTGACCGCTTCGCCCAGTCCGCCTGGGAAACCCTCGATCGGGGGGGCCTCCTCATGTCCTGCGGCAATGGCGGCAGCATGTGCGACGCGATGCACTTCGCCGAGGAGTGGACCGGACGCTTCCGCGGCAACCGCTCAGCCCTCGCCGCGGTAGCTTTCAGCGACCCGAGTCACCTCACCTGCATCGCCAACGACTTTGGCTATGAAGAGGTCTTCGCCCGCGAGGTCGAGGCCTACGGCAAAGAAGGCGATCTGCTGGTCGCGATCTCCACCAGCGGTAACTCGCCCAACATCCTGCGGGCCGTCGAGGTCGCCAAGGAGCGGGGTGTTCGCACCGTTGGTCTTCTGGGCAAAGGTGGAGGCAAGCTCCTCGACCAAGTCGACATCCCCATCGTCGTCCCTGATGCGTCCACCTCCGATCGCATCCAAGAGGTGCACATCAAGGTCCTGCACATCGCCATCGAAGCGGTTGAACGACGCATGTTCCCGGCCAACTACGCCTGATCGGCGCCGGCCATCGAGGGCCAGACCAAACGACGAGCAGGTCGAGCAGCGAAGCTGCTCGACCTGCTCGTCGTTTCAGAAGACCCCTTGGACTAGATGGAATCCAATCCCCACAGGAATACGTGCTGGGGCAGCTGTGGGAGCTCCGCCCCCACGGCGGACTCCACCACCTCGATCAGTTCACGGTTGGCCTGGGGCGGCACGACGGCGAAAAGGCTGTGCACCGCATCAAGGAAGATGTTGCCACCTGGACCGGTCACACGCAGCCCGTCCCGCTCAGGCTGGACGTCCACCGACTCCGGCGTGATGGCCTGCATCCATCGCGCAAGACACTCGGCATCGAGCAACTTGCCCATCCCGAGAACCCCTAGCACGCCTTCCACGCCGGCCTCGTTCATCAGCCCCTGCAGCTCGACCTGGCTGGGTGGCACCATCCACCACAGGCTCTCCTGCCCCTCGGGAAGGCGATCCAGATGGGCGCCGAGGCAGGTCAGAACCGACTCCGCCCTGCCACCCCATTCGTGAACGATCCCGCCAAGATCTTCACCGCGGCCCTCGATCGCATAGCCATCGATGCCCTGCGGTCCGTCGAACACCAGCGCGTGCACATCGGGCCCGGCCAGCAGCGCACCGGTCTCCTCAAGGCTGCGCTGGACACGCTCGGGATGGCCCTCGTAGAGGGCGTGCAGCACCGGCCAGTCCGCCGGCCCAGCCATCCGAACCCGGTCCGTAGGCGGAAGGTACTCCGCTAGGGCCCGGGGCACCGAGTAGTCCAACTCAGTGCCGATCGGCACGTAGCCGCGCGCGGCATAGAACTCACGTTCGTCAGCCCAGAGCAGCGCTAGGACCGCTCCAGATTGCTTCAGCTGCGCTTCTGCGCGCGCCAATAGCTCGGTAGCGAGCCCTTGGCCCCGGTGGGCTTCGTCGGTCACAACCGATCCGATCAGCCCGACTTGAACCTCCTGCTCGCCAACCACCAGGGTCCGCAGCAGCGTAACGACGGAGCTGACCACCGCCCCATCGCGCTCGATCACAAGATGCTCAGCGCCAAAGGCTGGATCGAAGGCTAGCGGTTGCTCGGCTGCGATCGGCCGCCCCGAGCGCATCACGCGCATCGTCAGTTCCAAGGACTGTTCGCAAACGGACATACTTGTGGATGAGCTCATGCGATGTCTTTCGTTTCGGAGTGAATCTGACGGGCTGCCCTGTAGGCTTCGAGAAGCTGATCACCAAGGCTGCGAGCCTCGTCCAGATTCGATCCCGCCTTGTCCACGGCGCCGGCCAAAGCCGCGGGGTCTTCGAGGCCGCCAGAGTTTTGCTGCAGGCTCGTCGCCTCGCGCTGAAGACGGTCGAGCAGGGCGCGGAATTGTGCGCCCCCCTGGGAATCTACGCTGCCCGCCTTCGGCTTGGGGTGTTCGGTCGCCGGGCGTATCCCCTGGATCGGGAGTTGATCTGACATTGGACTAGAGGAAGTTCAAAAGGGTCTGCTGCAACAGACGTGCACCACTGGCCATTGCGACCTGCAACGTCTGTTCTGAACGGGTGAGATCGAGGGCGACTTCGGTCAGGTCCGCGTCGTCATTCCGCGAAAGTCGGTCCTGGTACTGGATCGACAGCTCATCGAGGCGGTCTTGGGTTTCATTCAAACGACGCGCGCGGGCACCCAGGCGGCCAAGCCCCACAAGCGTGTTGTTCTGATGGTCGATCAGCTCGCTGTAGCGCTGCTGCAGTCGGTCGCGCGCAGCACCGCTCCCGACGACCTCGGCATCGCGCAGATCCTGGGCGGCACCGAGCAGGGCGTCGAAAACGTTGGTCGCGCCCTGGAAGGTGATCAGCTCTTCGCCCGTCCGGCTGAGCTCAGTGGTGTCGACGTGGATCACTCCGACTCCCTCGATCACCAGCTCAAGATCGGTCTCGGTGCGCTGCACAGGACGCCAGTCGGCACCATTGGTGGCGATCGAGCCCTCGGCGGTCAACGTCGCGGTAGAGCTCACGCCCGTCCAAGCGCTCAGATCGAGCGTGACGCTCCCGCCTTCCCCGTTGCTGACCTGGAGGGAGTCCGGCAAAGGACTGGGGATGGCCACCGCAGAGCCGTCGCCCAAGCGCACGGTGCCGGCCTCCGCGTCGATTGTAAGCTGGTGATCGCCAAGGATGGTGAGCGGGCTACCGGCGGCCTGGACCACGCCTTCCTCAAAGCCGGAAACCGAGTCTGCACGCAGCATCAGTCGCGAAAAGCCGGCCCCCTGGTCCACGGTGATCCCCGACTTCAAGCCAGTCAAGCCGGCGAAGCCCGTCGCGGTGTAGCCGCCTCCAGCGAACAACTCGTTGCCGGGTACGTTGAGCTCAAGACCGACTCCCCGGCTGACAGAAACGGTGTGCTCGTCCTCGTTGCCAGAATAGGTCGCGAAGCTGTCCGGCCCCTCGCCGTCCAAGGAGAAAGGCTGGTTGTCGGTATCCGTTCCAGAGAAGAGATAGCGATCTCCGAAGCGCGAGTTCGCCACCCCCAACAGCCCTTGGGCAACCTCTTCAAGCTGGTCGGCGATGGAGTTGCGATCAGCCTGCGACAGGGTACCCGTCAGTCCTTGGAGAACCAGCGCGCGCGCCTCGGTCATCAGGCCGGACGCCTGCTCGATCTCACTCGCCGCACTCTCGACAATCGGGCGAGCCTCATCGACGCTCGTTTGGTAGTTGGCCAGCCCGTTGATCTCGTGCCGCAATGCAATCGACTTCGAGGTCCCCAAGGGGTCGTCGGACGGACGTGAAATACGCCGGCCGCTCGCGATCTGCTCCTGTGCCTGAACGAGACGCTGGGTGTTGTTCTGGATCCCACGCAGCACCTGCTGGTAGGTCGTGTACTGAGTCGTTCGAAGTGCCATTAGAGTAGCGAAAGCAGGGTATTGCCGAGCTCTTGCACGACATTGATGTAGCGGGCGGCTGCGCCGAACGCTTGCTCGAACCGAATCATGTCCACGAGCTCTTCGTCGACGTTCACGCCGGCTACCGCCTGGCGTCGTTCCTCAAGGGACTGGTACAAACCTTGCTCGGTTGCCAAGCGCTCTCCCGCCCCGGCGACATCGGAACCCACACTCGACACCACGCCGCCGTAGGCTTCGGTGAGCGTGCCACCGACAGAACCGATTTCGGCGTCCTGCAGCTCAAGGAGTGAAAGGAGCATACCGTTGTCTCCCGTGGCTCCCGTGCCTGAGGCGGCGATCTGCGCCGAGTCATCCAGGATGCTCTGGGCAACCGCGAAGGTCTCGGCACTCCCTCCCTGGAAGAAGGCATTCAGGCCCACAGCGACCAGCAGGTCTGCTGTGTCGGAGTCTTCCATCACCGAGGTGTGGAATACGTCACCATCGCTCGCAGAAATCTGGCCAAAGTCGAACCGCACGGAGACGCCATCAGCAATGGAGATGTCTGTGCCGGGCGCGTACCCATCGCCTACATTCAGCGTGGCGACGGCCTGGCCGAGCTCATCGATCACCTCCACCCGCAGATCAGGCGTGGACCCGATCGTGCCGTCCCCGCTGGGTCGGAAAGTCCAGTTGTGGTTACCTTCGCCGGTGTAGGTACCGGAAATCTGAGGGTTGACTGGGGTATCCGAGCCGATCGTCGTAGTGCCCCCTACGAATCCAAGCACGGTGCTCGCCGAACCTCCGTCGATGGTGAAGGTCGCGGCGCTACCGTCGGTCACCGACTGCAGGACTAGCTGATCTCCAACCGCTGTTGCACTGATCTGCCCAGCCCCCATCAGAGGATTCTGACTGAGCACGGCCGCCAGCTCCTCTGCGGTCACGGCGGTAATGTCCTCGAAGTCCGCCGCGTTCAGAGTCACGGTGAACGCTCCCAGCGCGCCGGTCAGGTCAAGTGTGTCCCCATCCGCGAATGAATAGGGGCCGGCATTGGAGGCCACGACCGACGCCTTGCCCGATCCGAACGTGCCCACATCGTCGGGGTTCGGATCCATGCGCGCGCTGAAATCGAAGCGGAATCCCGAGTTCGCGCTGACCGAAAGGCGCCCCGCCGAATCGAGGTTCGCCTGAACGTTGGGGATATCGGAGATCGCGCCGATCAGTCCTGCGACGTTCATCGCGTCGGGGTCGATATCGATCAGGTGCGAGACAACCTCGCCGTTGGATTCGTTCGAGACGTTGATCCGCAGCTGACCGTCCTGGATGGGGAAGTCCAGGTTCAGATTGGCGAGCGTTTCACCAAGGAGCGCATCTGCTCCCCCGGTACCAAGGACAGAAGCACTGACCAGCGAAGTGAACCCGCCGTCCTGAGTGATGCCCACGCTGTGGGTGCGATTCACCTCGAGGATCGTTGCGCGCACAATGCCTTCAAGGTCAGCCTGCAGATCGGGCAGAATTTCATCGATAAACTGCTGAATTCCGCCGAGCTCTCCGCCGGTGGGCGCCACCGTGCGGGTTCCACCCTCCAAGCGCAGCACGGACACGCCGTCTTCGTCCGCCTCCGCGTTGACCTCGTAGGACTGGCTCGATCCCACCAGCAGCTGGCCTTCCACGAGTACGTGCACCACCCCGCTGGGCTTGGGCTGTACGTCGATCTCGATCAAGCCGGCTAGCTGGATCAAGGCCAAGTCGCGCTGATCGCGCAGGTCGTTGGCCACTCCACCTCCGGACTCGAACTGCCCGATTTCCACGTTCAGAGAGGCCACCTGCTCGGCCAGGTCATTGACACCTGAACTCAACGCTTCCGCTTGCGCGAGACTGTCCTCAGCCAGCTCTGAGATGCCCGTCGTCAGTTGATTGAAGGACGAAGTCAGAGATTCCGCAGCGTCTACCATCGCGCCCCGCAGGACCGCATCGCCGGGGTTGCTCGCCAGGGCTGAGACAGATTCGAAGAAGCTATCGTAGGCGGCCGAGACGCCGGAATCCCCGGGCTCGGAGAACAGGGACTCCAAGGTCGAGAGGATCTCGGTCAGGCCCTCATAGCGGGCTACAACCCCCGCCTGTTCGACGAGGCGCCGATTCAGGACGTCATCCGCGATGCGTCGCACACCCTCTGCGTCCACGCCGCTGCCCACGACAACCCCAACCTGGTCCAAAGGGCGGGAGGCCCGCAGGTCCAAGGTCTGCCGGGAATACCCAGGCGTATTGGCATTGGTGATGTTGTGACCGAGGGTTTCGAGCGCGCGCTGCGAGCTCTGAATCCCCTTCAGCCCGATGTTGAGTCCGAGCGTCATGGATCAGGCCTCCGTGCTGAGAAGCGCGCCGCTTCCCTGGACGTTGCCCTCCTCGTCCTGCCCGAGCAGGGTTCCGAGGACATCGATAGTGACACGACGATGCATGCGCAGCTCCGCGCCTACCCTGCGCGCAGTGGTCTGCACCTGGGTTGCCGCCGTTCGAAGTTCTTCGCGGAGCTGAACGAGTGAACCGGCCCCTTCACCAGCACGTACGCAGATGCTGCGCAGGGTCAAGGTGCTCGGAGCCACACCCCAGCACTCGGCAAAGCGTTCAAACAGCTTTGCCCGACGCGCATCACTGGCGATCGCCTGCCCATGGGCTGCGTCCACGCGCTCGGTCGCTGCCTCAAGCACCGCCGGATCGCGCTCCCGGACGGCCGCGGATTGAGCCTCAAGAGCCGCCTGCAGCTCGCTCTGCACAACCAGCTCCTCCCGCGCCCACGCACTCGCGTGGAGGATCAAACCGTGCACTCCCGCTTTTCCCGGCATACTCATTGTGCATCCTCGGATTCAGGTTCGGGCGCAGGCCCGCCGCCCTGTGCCTTTAGGAGCCCCGATAGCTCCATGGCGCCACCTTCGGCAATCGCACGCCCCATGTGGTCGTCGAACCACCCCTCGAACGTGTCGACCCCGGGCCCGGAACCGAACAGTCCCTCGCCCAACGACTTGCGCATTTCTTTGACCATCATCGTCGAGAACATGACCTCGAGTTCTTCGGTGGCACTTTCCACCTTCCCGCCTTCGTCGACCCGACGCTTGATGCCGTCCGCCCGATTCACGGTCTGATCTCCCGCCAAACCGCGGGATGCCATCCCGCCCTGCAGTCCGTTGAGTCCGTCCATTACATGCGCTGGATGTCGGCCACCAGGAGCCCCGCCTCAGAGAGGGCCGTGAGAATGCTGATCAGGTCGCGCGGTGTCGCGCCCAGGATATTCAGGACGTCCATCACCTCGGTCAGCGTGGTTGCCTGGGGCAAAAGCGTCAGAGCGCGGTCTTCCTCAATCACGGTCAAGTCCGTACGCGGCAGCCGTACGGTTTCGCCCTGCGAGAAGGCTCCGGGCTGGCTGGCCTCCGTGGTCTCGGCGATCGTCACGGTGATGTTCCCCGCGGCGACGACACCGGGGTGGAGGCGGACGTCACCGCCCATCACCACAACTCCCGTACGCTCGTTGATGATCACCCGCGCCAGGTTCTGTACGTCGACCTCCAGATTCATCAGCGCGTTGATGTAGGCGATATGATCCTCGGACAGAAGATCCGCAGGCACGGCGACCCTGATGCTCTTGCCGTCAGGCAGGATCTGGGCGACGTTGGGAAAAAGCCGGTTCGCGGCCTCCTTGACGGAAACCATGTTGGCGAAGGTGTCTTGACCACGCTTGGCGTCCAGATAGAGGATCCCGTCTTCGTTCACGATCACGGTCGGGATCTCACGCTCAACCTTGCCGCCGTTCTCCATTGTCCCGACGGTCGTGTGGTTCTTGACCGCGGTGGCCGCCTCGCCTGACGCCGAGGCGCCCCCAACCGTGACCGAACCGCTCGCCGTGGCATAGACGGTGCCCAAGCGCGCGTCGAACAGTTCTGTGGGCATCAACTGCCCGCCCACGAGACTCTTGGCATCCCCCCAAGTCGACACCCGCAGGTTGATGAGCGTACCCGGCTTGGCGCCTGCCGCGATCTCTCCCTCCACTCGGACGAGAGCAATGTTGTTGCCCGACAGACCCGAGAGCTCCACTGGGAAGCCATATTGGGTCAGGGTGTTCTGGGCGAAGCGGACCGCCGCATCACCCGAGTCCCCGGTATTCGCCAGCCCGGTCACAAGACCAATGCCGATCACCGTGTTCTTCTCCATGCCTCGCACGGAGCAAATACTGCTGACCGGCGCGGTCAGGCGACGGTTCGTCGTGGTGGGCAGTGGCTGCATCCTGCGCCGCGGCGTGCGGATGTAGCGCGAACGGGATCGACGTGTCGGCTGGTCCGGAACCGCAACCGATCCCGTGGTCACCAGCACAGGGCTCCCGGCATCGGCGGCGACCGGTTCCTGCACCGGCGTCATCGCCAGCAGAAGAGTGGATAAGATCAGCATTTGACGGGCCTAGAAGGGCCAGATCCAGTCGAGGGCGCGGTGAATCCAGGCGCCCAACCCGGTGCGGTTTGTCGTCCGAGTCAATGGACCCGTCCCCGAGTACGAGATGCGCGCATCTGCGACCGACTGCGACAGGATCGTGTTGTCCTGGCGCACGTCGAAGCGGCGGACAATCCCGCTGATCTCAATGACCTTGATCTCCTGATCCACTCGGATTTCCCGTCGCCCCTGAATGACCAGGTTGTCGTTCGGCAGCACGTCGACCACGATTGCGGTCAACCGCGAGGTGAACTCCGCGTCCTTCTCGTAGTTCGCGGTACCGTTGAAGATGTCGCTGCGATCCCCGCCGAGGCTGGGCAGGGTGGATCCGAACACATCGGGAGCGAGATTGAAGTCATTGAGGGCGTAGTCCAATCCCGTCGTCTTCTGCAGGTTGGAGGTCTCCTCGTTCTTCAGCTGCTGATCCTCGACGATCAGAATGGTGACCAGGTCGCCGGCCCTGCGGGCGGTGTTCACCACCCCTAGGCGAATGGGTGCTGCACCGGGATCGTAGATCGAACCAGGGCGGGTCTGGGCTGAGGTGTCCATCGCCGTACTGGCGATGGCCACGAGGAAGGCTGCGATGCGTAGGGAGAGTTTCATTGATCGATGCGAGGCGTGACTTGCTGGCGGCTACGAACATCGGGCTTCCGACCTGCCTGCTCGTTGGGCTTGGTTTCGCGTTCGGGCTGATCCGCCGGAGTCCCCTCTGGCTGATCACCCTCGGGGGCAGGCTGCGGCTTGGGAGCAGGGGTCATGTCCACGAGCAGGTACCCCTTGCCCTTTACGACGGCGACCACCTGCCGCTGGTTGCTATCGATGCGCACGGGAACTCGGTCGCCAACACGACCGTTGGCCATCACCTCAGCTCTGACGTGGGCGCTGACGCCTCCACTCTTGACCTCGAGCTGGCAGGGGTCGCCGCGCTCCACGGTCCAGGCCCGAGTGACGTCTTCCTCTAGGACGACGTAGCCAGCCTCCAAGGTTCGTGCGGCTTCCGCTACGCCGTAGGCTTTTGCCGAGAGAGGCGATGAAATCCGGCCGCTCCCCACTCGCACGCGGCGCGTTTCGAAGTGGGCTGCCGTCAGGGTCTCCCCCTTGCGTACCGCGGCACGCAGGACGGGCCAGAGTTCGTACATGTTGACCTCCCAGCTGGTCCACAGGGTTCGCCAAACCTCTCCGTCGACCACGACGTCGACCGCCACCCCTTGGGATCCGGTCACAGCGCGTAGCGTCTGCGTCCGAGGGCGAAGCGAGTAGCTTTCCCGAGGCTCTGGAATCTCGAGGCTCTGGACGTTGGTCTTGGGCATGAGCTCCACGTCCTGGCCCCGAAACACCGACTGCAGTGCCTGCTTGGCCGTATCGATTTGCTCCGAAGCGCCCAGGGTTTGGGTGCGCAGGGTGACGCGCGTCAACGGTGCCCCTTGCAGGGTGACCTCCTCTCCATCGAGCGCGAAGCCAAGCTCCCGCAAGATGTCGCCCCGTACCAGCTGGCGCGTGTAGCCCGGAGCAGGTGTCGCCCCCAGGACCAATAGGCGCGCCTGGCGAACGAGGGCTTCGTCGTCCCCGCTGACCGTAGCGACGTCGCCGAGCCGTAGCTCGACGCCGCGGACCTGTGCGGCCGGCGGAAGCTCGACGGTCAACCCGCCAAGGATCCCGAGTGTGAGTGCTGCAATCATGACTTAGCGAACCAGCTGGTAGACGACCTGGAGCATTTCGTCGGACACCTGGATGGCCCGGCTGTTGATCTCATAGTTGCGCTGGGCAACGATCAGGCCGACGAGCTCATCAACGGTGGAGACGTTGCTGGTCTCCAACGATCCACTGCGGATCACGCCGGTACCCGCGACTCCGGGGTTCTGACGCGCAGCCGCCCCGGAGCTGAGAGTTTCGGCGTACAGGTTGCCGCCTTCAGCCCGCAGGCCCATCGGGTTAGCGAAACGAGCGAGCTGAATCGTGCCTCCGGTGACCACCTGACCGGTGTCATCGCGATAGCTCACCTCGCCGCTCTCGCCGACCTGAATCTCGCTGACGCCGTTCGGCAAGCTGATGTTCGGAATGAGGAAGTAGCCCTGGGGCGTCACCAGGTCGCCGTTCAGGTTGCGACGGAACGAACCATCGCGGGTGTAGCGCGACTCGCCGCTGGGCAGCTGGACCTCGAAGAAGCCCGCGCCCTGAATCGCCATGTCCAACGGGCCGCCGGTCAGCTGGATCTCGCCCTGTTCCATGACCATGGCGGAGCCAGCAATATCGGTACCACTGCCGACCTGCAGGCCTGTGGCATCGGTCTGTCCCTGTCCCACCGGAGCCCCGGGCTCGCGGTAGGTCTGGTAGAAGAGCGACTGGAAGGAGAGCCGGTTCTTCTTGAAACCTGTGGTCCCGGAGTTCGCGATATTGTTCGCGATGGTGTCCACCTGCAGCTGCTGGGCTTTCATACCCGAGGCTGCGGTCATCAGTGAGCGGAGCATAGTGTTTCCTTGCTGGAGAGCTGATTAGCTCTCGGAGGTGAGCCGGCGATAGGACTGGTCGATTTGGCTAACGATCGAGGCTGCCCGCTCGTGGCGACGCTGCAGCGTGATCAGAGCGACAAGCTCTTCCACCGGATCGATGTTGGAGCGCTCGAGCCCGCCTTGGCGGACTTCGGCGTTCGATTCAAAGCGCTCGAGGTCTTCAGGTGCGTAGAAGTAGCCGTCGCTGGTGTGACGCAGCGCGTGGTTGTCGGCGAACGAGAGCGTCTTGATCGTCCCAACGTCGCGGCCGCCCTGGGTGACAACGCCCTGGTGGTCGACGATGATCTCCTCCGCGGAGGGATCGAGCTGACTGGCCTGGCGGGACCAGGTCACGGCGAAGCCCTCGGGGCTAATGAGCGTTCCGTCTGTGTTCATGCGGAACTCACCGTCCCGGGTGAAGATCGGCCCATCGTCGCCGTCGAGCTCAAAGAAGCCGTCGCCTAGCAATGCCAGGTCGAGCTGGTTCCCCGAGGTCTCGAACGTGCCCTGGGTGAAGTCGTTCTTCTGCTCGAGCTGAACGTTGACCTCCTGGCTACCAAAGCGGCCCATGTAGAAGCCGTGGGAAGCTATCGCCCGGCGCTTGCTGCCCGGCGTTCGCAGGCTCGCCAGGTTGGAGGCGATGGTGTCCATAGACTTCTCAGCCACCGACATGGCGGCCACGCCGCGATAGAGACCAGTGTTCATGCGCCCGCCAGGTAGCAATGGGCGTGCCAAGCGCCCCCAACGGCCCCTGGGGGCCCCGCAGCGCGTTCGGGCACAACAGAGGAGGCCAAAGCGTCCTAGTGGCCCGGAAAGCGTTTCCCAGTGAGGTCGGTTCTTGACCGGCCGCTCTAGCCCTCCATCCAAACTCCTAGCCAGCCCCTGGCTGGACCCAAAAGGACCGTCGCCCTGCCCCCATGCGGGTTCAGGGCGACGGATCGCTGAGAGGGGGGACCTTCTCGCTCCCGGTGGATAGCCGGGCTGTGGCAAGCCGAGAAGCCGTACTACCGACTAGATGAGGTTGGTCACTTCGGCGATAAGCTCGTCCATGACAGAAATCACCCGTGCATTCGCCTGGAACCCGCGCTGGGCCTCGATCAACCGCACCGTTTGTTCGGCGGTGTCCACATTCGATTCCTCAAGCGCACCGGAGACAACCCTGGCTCGGCCCTGGGTAGCCCCCAGCCCGATGCGCGGGTCGCCGGAAGCCACCGTCTCTTGAAACAGGTTGTCGCCGACCTCGAGGAGACCGTCCTGGTTCGTGAATGAGGCGATGCCTACCTGGCCGAGGGATCGCTGCTGATTGTTGGTATAGAAGCCAATGATCTGCCCCTCCTCGTCGACCGACAGGTTGGACAATGAGCCGTCCGAATAGCCGTCCTGGCTGTCGATCAACAGGCTGTCCTGGGTACCGAACTGGGTCAGGCCATCGAACTCTCCATCTGAACCCATGTCGATATCGATGGTCTGCGGACTGGCCTGCCCGGCGAATTGCACGGTGATGGTGGTGTTCACACCGCCCAAGCTCGTCGGAGCCCCGTTCTCATCGAACGTCAACCCGGTGATCGGATCGCTCGCCCCTCCGGAGAGGACATCACCCTGGTCATCGGGCATGGACACGATCACGTTCCAAGACAGGTTCGGCTGCCGCTCGTACGTCAAGGTGAGCGTATGGGCCACACCTGCGCTGTCGTAGGCCTCGGTAGTCACCACAACCTCGTCCGGGCCGGTGCCTTCCGACGAAACCGACAGGCTGTGCTCGATCCAATCGGACTGGCCGGCTCCGCCAGTGGCGTCCGACAGCGACAGCAGCAGTTCGGCTTCACCGGCGGTCTGCGCGGTGACGAGGAGTTGCCCGGCTGAATCTAGAGAGACAGTTGCGTCTGCGTACTGGGAGTCCAGGAAGGTGACGAGGTCCCCGAGCGTGGTGCCGTCGTTCCCGGCCCCGAAGACGAAGGTCGCGTTGACCGCAGTACCATCGGTATCAACTCCTTCGAGCTGAATCACGTCTCCAGCAACATAGTCGTCGACATTGGACGTCAAGTCGTTGAGTGCCGTCGCGCCGGTGGCGGGGTCCTCCGTGCCTGTAAACAGCGAGGTCGGCATGCCGACCAACGCCGTCAAGTCGTTGGGTGCACCAGCGTTGAAGCTCATCGTGATGTCGGAGCCCGTCTCCTGGGACTGAACCTGGACTTGACCCCCCACCACCTGCGCGCTGACACCGTCCGCGGCATCGATCGCTGCGGCCACGTCGGCGGCCGTCACGTTGCCCGCCGCATCCGCTGTAACGGTGATGGACTGAGACGCCATTCCAGCCACGGACAGCCCCATGCTGTAGGTCGCGTTCGGAATCCCGGCGAAGTCAGGTCCAGCGATGGTGCTGGTGATCGAAGCGGGCGTGCCCTGCTTGTATGCGTTCAAGGTCCCAAGCACCTCCGCCAGGGGCCCGGTGACCAGCGCCGGCAGGTTGCCCTCGAGCACCACGTTGGAGGTGGCATTCGGCGGGAAGAGAGCATCGACTTCAACGTTGACGGCGTTGCCCGAAGGATCGGCGACAAAGTGCCCAGTAGTCAGGTCGACCAGGTTGTTCTCGACGTCGAGGCCGAAGGTACCGACCCGGCTGTAGTAGGGGCCATCGTCCGTCGCCAGCGTGAAGAAACCGTTGCCTTCGAGGGATAGGTCCAGGGCTCGCCCCGTGGCGGTCAGGGCTCCTTGCTGAAAAGTGTGCAGCGTGCGTACGGAGCCGACACCGTTGCCAACCTGCGACGGATTGGTGCCTCCAAAGCTCCCTGTGGGCGCGGATCCGAATGCCAGGTAGTCCGAGAACGCGGTTGCAAAGGTCGCTCGACTGCCCTTGAAGCCAACCGTGTTCGAGTTCGCGATGTTGTTACCGATGACATCGATCCAGGTCCGATGGGCGCGCAAGCCGCTGAGGGCGGCGTTGAATGTGCTGGTCATGGCGTCCTAGAGGTCGGAGTCGCTGTCGTCGGAGTCGCTGTCGTCCGAGTCATCGCCGCCGGAGTTCCCCGACTCATCGGATCCGTGGACCTCCAGAACATTGGCCAGGGGCACGTCCTCGCCGTCGATGCGCAGGAGGGTGAGCCCAGTCTCGAGCCGCACGGCCTCGACGTTCCCGTTTGACTCTTCCCCCGTTGCCGGATCGATGAAGTCCACGTTCGAACCAATCAGTCCCGCGGCGGTCGTCAGCTGACTCAGGAGTGCATTCTCCTGGCTCAGCGCAGCCATCGCCTGCAGGTTCGAGTTCACGTTCTGCATCTCCTCCAAGGACGAGAACTGGGCCAGCTGAGCCGTGAAGTCCTCGTTGGCCACCGGGTTCGTGGGGTCTTGATTTTGCAGCTGAGCAACGAGCAGAGACATGAAGTCCGTGCTGTCGAGCTCCTTCGAGCTGCTCGAACCGATGCCGTTGGAACCGGCGTACAGATTAGAGATTGAATCGATCATGACGATAGGTGCCCTTAGGCGAGAAAATCGACCCCTGCTTCGTCAGCAAGGGCCCTGGTGAGGGAAGCGGTGGATTCGGTGGATTCCTCGGGTTCGTTCGATGCCTGGTCGGAACCGGGCTCGCGGCCGAACGCGTTGCCTGTCGCCTGGTCGAACTCACCCTCGGGGGCGAGGCCAATCGACACGTCAGCGAGCTCAAGGCCGTCGGAACTGAGCATCGCGCGCAGCTCGGGAACGTGCCGCTCGAGGGCGGCCATCGCCTCCGCCGACTCCACGCGCAGCTCAGCGCGAACGGATCCAGCTTCGACCTTGATGTGTACTTTCAGGCGGCCAAGTTCGGCCGGCTGGAGCGCGAGCGTGGCGCTCCGCAGATCGCCTCCAAGGCGCATCCGGATCTGGTTCAAGACGGACTCTGCGCGGGCGATCCGCTCAGGGTCCATGGGGGCCTTGATCCCTTGGGTCTCGGGTTTGGCGGTCTCCGCCGCGGCCACCTTGCTCTCCTGAATCGGCGCATTTTCCACCCCGCCCACGCTGGGCGTTGGGGCACGGACACCGGGATCGACTCCTCCAGCAGCGGCCACCGAGGCGGCGCTCCCGGCCTTGGGCACCGCGGCTTGGCCAGCGGTGGATTCGCTGGCCTCCCCCTCCGCTACCTCGGCGGCGGCCAGGGCAGCAAGGCCCGGCGCCTCCACTGGCGCTGCGTCGAACTCCGTGGGGACGGCGGCAAACTGGCCCGCCGCATGCTCGTCAGCCTGGTCCTGCTCCGCCTGTGCCCCGTCGCCCTTCTCTTGCCCATCTGACCCGTCGGAGGTTTCGGCCTCGCCGGCCGCTGCCCCGCGCCCCGTCGCTTCGTCGACGCCCGGGTCCTCCGCCACGTCGGAATCATCCCGCGATTCATCGCGGCGTTCTGTGGATCGCTCAGAGGAACGCTCCGTGGATCGCTCTCTGCGCTCCGACACCTCCCGCCTGCCGTCCCGCTGGTCAGCGATACGTTCCTCCTCACGCGTTTCCGCGCGAGCCCGTTCCAGGTGCCCATCAAACGAGGATTCCCTCGCCTCTGGATAGGACGGCCGCCCCGCAGTGAGCGACCGTCCAGATTCATCCAAGGAACGGAGGCCGGACTGGGTAGTCAGATTCTCCATCGCCGGCTTGGAAGCAACGGCGATGCCAAGTGGGCCGAAACCGGCAAAAAGCCGTGGAGGAGCCCGTGAATGCCTATGGGTCTAACTTTGAGTCAGTGCCCTAGTCCCACTGCGGCGGCCGAAAATTCCCGGACCGGAAAATCGTTCAGGCGCCCCGTTGAATCACTTCCGCCTCGCCGCTTTCGGCGCCGACCACGAGGGTGTGCGCCAGGCCGCAGAAAAGGCCCGTCTCAACCAAGCCAGGAATCCGGTCAAGGGCCTGCTCCATCGCGGCAGGATCTTGAATCCCCCCCCGGAACCGACAGTCCAAGATCGCGCATCCGTTGTCGGTTCGGTAACTCTGGCCGCCGTTGGAACGGCGCTCGACGGGCTCAGCGCCTAGCTTCGTGATTTCACGGGCTACCATCGGCAGGGCGAACGGAACCACCTCCACCGGCAGTGCAAAGGTGTCGCCTAAACGCTCAACACGCTTGGAGCCCGTCAGCACGATCACGACCTTTCTGGACGAGTAGGCGACCACCTTCTCGCGTAGCAGTGCGCCGCCGCCTCCCTTGGTCAGACAAAACGCAGGGTCGGCCTCATCCGCGCCGTCGATCGTCAGGTCGATGGTCTCGACGTCGTTCAGCGTCGCCAGGGGAATGCCCATCTCGCGGGCTTTGCCCTCGGTATCGGTGGACGTGGGCACCCCGCGAATCTCCAGCCCCTCGCTTGCGATCCGCTCAGCCAATCGCACAAGGGTGTGAAAGACGGTCGAGCCTGTCCCCAGGCCCACAACGGTTCCAGAGCTGACCATGTCGGCCGCTCGACGGCCGGCCACGCGTTTGGGGTCGGAGGGGTTGGACATCGACGCAATCTAGCCTGCCGCTCACCGGCTTGGCCCCTTCTGCCACACAAGATGTGGCAGGGACCATCCAGGTTCGAAGGTCTTGGGGCCCATTGGGCTTTCCCCGCGGCCTCCCCCGTGCTAAAACGCGCTATTGAGAACCATTCTCATGGCATCCAATTTGATCCCCCTGCGTTCGCTGCCCCCGGGCCGATTCGCCCTCCTGGTCGAGCTGAAAGGTCAGCGCGCCTTCCGTAGGCGACTGCTCGAGCTCGGGCTGCTCCCAGGCACCACCGTGAGGCTGCTGCGCCGCTCGGACGTGCACAATCTGGTGGAGATCGTCGTGCGCGGGTGCCACCTGTCCCTGCGCCACTCCGAGGCCGGGCAGATTCTGGTGGACCTCCAAGATGAGTAGCACTCTCGCCGGATCGCCGCTCGTGGTGATCGCCGGCAACCCGAATACGGGCAAGACCACCCTCTTCAACCACCTCACCGGCCTCGAGCTCAAGGTGGGCAACTATCCGGGCATCACCATCGACCGGCACAGCGGTCACCTCCAGCTGCCTGGTGCTGGCAACGTGACCCTCGTGGATGTGCCGGGCACCTATTCGCTCTCCGCCCGGAGCGAGGAGGAGCAGATCGCCCTTCTGGCCACCTGCGGCGTCGCTCCCTACCCCCGACCCGACCTGGTGGTCGTGGTGGTAGATGCCACCCAGCTCACCCGCAACCTATACCTGGTGCTGCAGCTCATCGAGGTCAACGCCCCGGTGCTCGTCGCGCTCAATATGACCGACATGCTGCCGGGCAGGTCGGAGCGCATCGAAGTCGACGCCCTCCAGGCGGCGCTCGGAGTGCCGGTCGTTCCCATCGCCGCGCTCAAGAACCAGGGGCTCGGGGACCTGCGACAGGCCATGGACAAGGCCCTCGCCGACCCCGCCTCTTCGCGCCCTGGTACCCGCTGGCCCTTTGGCGGCGAGACGCTGACCGACCTGCAGGCGATCGAAAAGTTGGTCCCTGATCCATGGTGCCACGGAGATCCAGAACGCCGCCGGGCGATCGCGGCATGGGCGCTGCTCTCTGTCGATGAAAACGACGAGCTCAAAGGTATCCCCGAGCCCCTCCGAGAAGGCGTCATGGCGCGCCGCGAGGGCGCCGCCCAGGCTGGCCGGGATATCGACACCGAGCTCGTCGCCCGTCGCTACGACTGGATCGACGCCCACGAGGGCTCGTTTCTATTCCACGATGGCCCCGCTCCGCGCACTTGGACGCAGCGCATCGACTCGGTACTGCTCAATCCGCTCTACGGCTTCCCCATCTTCCTCACCGTGATGGGTGTCCTCTTCCAGACGCTGTTCACCGGCGCGGACCCCCTCATCGGGGGCGTGGAGTCCTTGTTCGGCTGGATCTCATCCAAGGTCTCAGCGAACATGCCTGAGGGGATCTTCCGTGACTTCATCACCGAGGGCCTCATCGCTGGCGTCGGCTCGGTCGTGGTGTTCCTGCCGCAGATCTTGCTGCTCTTCCTTTTCATCTCCGTGATGGAGGCGACGGGATACATGGCGCGCGTGGCCTTTCTCATGGACCGTCTCATGAAACTGATGGGGCTCCACGGCCGCGCCTTCGTGCCGATGCTGTCGGGCTTCGCCTGCGCAATTCCAGCGATCATGGCCACCCGCACGATGGAACGTCGTCGTGAGCGGATGGTGACCATGCTGGTCGTGCCGCTGATGACGTGTTCCGCGCGCTTGCCGGTCTACACGCTGATCATCGCCACCCTGTTCCCGCCGCAGCGCTTCTGGGGCATGCCCGTTCAGGCCCTTCTGATGGTGGCGATGTACCTGTTTAGCACAGTCATTGCGCTCCTGGCCGCTGCGGTCCTTTCGCGCACGCTTCTCAAGGGCCCCAGTGTCCCGCTCATCCTGGAGCTGCCCCCCTACCGGATGCCCGATTTCCGACGGGTCATCCAGGAGATGTGGTCGAAGGGCAAGGTGTTCCTCTCGGAGGCCGGCGGGGTGATCCTGGTCTGCACCGTTGCCCTGTGGTTCCTGCTCTCGTTCCCGCGCACCCCGGAGCTGGGCCGGGACTTTGGGTCCGAGCGTGCCACCGCCGAGGCTATCGCGTCGGAACCCGAGCGGTTGAGCATGCTCGACAAGCTGAACCACGAGGAATCTTCCGCTCAGCTACAGGCCAGTTATGCCGGTCAACTGGGACGCGCCATCGAGCCTGCAATCGCCCCCCTGGGCTTCGACTGGAAGATTGGAATCGGCCTGATCGGGTCCTTTGCCGCCCGCGAGGTCTTTGTGTCCACGATGGGGCTCGTCTACGGGGTCGGCGCTGAAGTTGACGAAGGCTCGGTGCCCCTGCGCACGCGAATGCGCGCCGAATCGAGGCCCAACGGCAAGCCGGTGTACAGTCCGCTCGCTGGCTTCTCCCTGCTCGTCTTCTTCGCCCTAGCCTGTCAGTGCATGTCGACGGTCGCTGTCGTCAAACGCGAGACCAACTCGTGGCACTGGCCCCTATTCATGCTGGGGTACATGACGGTGCTTGCCTGGGTGGCGAGCTTCGTCGTCTACCAGGGTGGACTGCTCCTGGGTATCGGCGGCGGAGGCTGATGCGGAGCGTGGATCTTGGGCCTAGGCCGCAATCCACCTGCCCCCCCCGGGGCCCCACCCCAAGCACGTGATCCGGCGGTCTGGCCTGAATCCGCATCCATGATTCAGGTTAGGATCGGAGCATGGCTACCCGCACGGTCCCGCAGTCCGAGAGCGCCACGCAGGCCGCACTGCTCGTCCAGTCCCTGCAAGAGCTCTTCGTCCAGCAGCTCGAAGAGCTCAGCCGGAACGCTGGCTCGCCGTGCAACTTGAAGCCCACCGAGTGGCTCAGGGACGAAGGCCGCCACGGCGGCGGGGTGCGTTTCGGGATCCAGGACTCCCCGGTATTTGGACGCGCATCGATCAACTACTCGGCGATCCACTACGACGACCTGCCCGAGAAAGCCCTGGGTTCTGCCACGGCGCTGTCTTGCATCGTCCACCCGCGCAGCCCACACGCGCCGTCGATGCATATGCACATCAGCTGGACCGAACTCCGGTCGGGTCGCGGCTACTGGCGGATGATGGCAGATCTCAACCCGGCCATCCCCGACGACGGGCACAGGGTGAACTTCGATGCTGCCATCGGAGCAGCCCTTGGCGACCTGGCGCAAGCTGCCCGCGAACAGGGCGAGCGCTACTTCTATATCCCAGCCCTTGAGCGCCACCGCGGCGTGAGTCACTTCTACCTGGAGAATCACTCCAGCGGGGACTTCGAGGCCGATCGCGCCCTAGCCGACGCGGTCGCTCGCGCTGCCGTTGGTACCTATATTCTCGCGGTTGAGGAAGGCCAAGGGCGCAGCGTCTCGGACGACGACTGCAGGCGCCAGCTCGCCTACCACACGAGCTACCTGTTCCAGGTGCTAACCCTCGACCGCGGAACAAGCTCCGGACTGCTGGTCCACGACCAAAACGACGTCGGCATCATGGGATCGCTCCCGGGACACGTAGACCCCGAGCTCCTCGCTTCCTGGCGCCCCCGCCTTCCAGCGCCCCAGGAAAAGCTGCTCGACGCCCTGCTGGCCGCGCTGCCTAGCGCCAATCCGGCCCCGGTGACGACGACGACCAAGCGAGCGCTGGCCCAGGCCGTCCGCGCCCACTACTCGAACCATCCCGAGGCTCTCGCTCACCAGGCGTCCGGCGAAGTGCTCCCCCCCACAGTGGACAACCACCGCTGAGCCCCGAAATCCGGATCTCTTGCGAATCGATCCCATGTGCATCCGCAGGGCAATTCCGGACCCGATCTGGCTAGCTTGCAGCGCCCGGGCCCTGAGCCTCCACCTCGCCCTCCCCGCATCCTCCCTATGACCGACACCCAACAACCCGAGGGATCCTCCGGTGCCCGCTCCTTCCTCACCTGCCTGGGGATCGGTTGCGCCGTCGTCTTTGTGCTCGTCCTGATCGCGTCGATCGCCGGCTTCATGCTGAAAGACAAGATCCGGGACAGCATGGTCGACGGTGCCTACGAGGGCATGGAAGAGGAGATCAGCAGCACGAACCTGGACCCCAAGGAGAAGGGCGAGGTCATCGGACAGATCGCACGTCTACGGGACGCCATCAAGACCGATGAGGTCTCCATGGAGGAGTTCGGCCAACTTATGGAACGAGTCGGCACGAGCCCCTTCAGTGCGGTCCTTCTTTGCGCCACATTGCGCGCAGGGATGCAGGGCCCAGACTTCACCGACGAGGAACGGGACGCTGCCGACGACACCTTCGAGCGCTACATCCAGGGCAGGGTGGACGGCACCCTGACTCGGGCGAACGACAACGAGATCGCCAAGGTCTCCGGGCAGCAGCAGCAGGACAGCGGCTTCCACGTCAGCGTCGAGGGCGGCAGCAAGCCCGAGCAGATTCGGGCCGGAGTCGCTCTCGCCAAGACCACGGTCGAAGAGGCCGAGATCCCTGCTGTCGAACAATCCCCGGACCTGTCGGGCATTCTGAAGGACATCATCGATCCCGCGATCGACTGAAATGCCCCGTCTTGGGGCGCTCAGGGGCCCTAGGTTGTTTTCCTTACACGGAAAACCGCTCACCCAGCCCGTTCGCGATCGAAGAGATAGATCAAGGCCCGACCCCGGGCCTACATCACCATGAAGATCACCACCCTCGGAGCGGCCCTGACGGCCGCGCTGCTGGTCATGCCTGCCCAAGCGCAGGACGTCCAGCCGCCCAAGCCCGTCCAGCAGGAACCCGCCAAGAAGCAAAAGCCCAAGGCTGAATCCATCACCGTTTGGGTGATGGAAGCCAAGGGAGCAGGCTGAAAAGCCGGCACCCAGGCCCGTGCGGCCATGAAGTCTGTCAAAGGCATCGACCGGATGTTCCTCTCGGGAACGATCGCGACCTTCACGTTCGAGAAGGGCGCCAAGATCGACGCCCCGAAGCTCGAAAAGCAGCTCACCAAGTCCTGCAAAGAGAACGGGGTGGAGTTCGTCCAGCTCACCAGGCGCGAGACCCAGCGCGCCAAGGCCGCCTTCGTCGCCAAGACGCCTGGCCTCACGTGAGCCATCGAAGCTGGCAAGGTCCGTGCGACCTTGATGAAAGAGCTCGGTGACAGCGTGGCGGACGTCTTCGCGGGTGCGGAGACCATCATCCACTTCAAGGACAAGAACGCCGACGTGGACGAGAAGAAGCTCGCCGCCCTTCTGAAGAAGCACAAGCTGACGCTGAAGGACTTGGAGCGAGACGACGACTACATCCTGTAGTGCGGGTTCGACCAGGCCTGACAGCCCCAACGGCCGGCGCCCCCCCACGGAGGCGCCGGCCGTCCGCTTTTTGGGGCCCGGCGCCTCGCCAGCTGGCCTAAGCTAGGGCCATGCAAGCCGCTAAGGACATGGTCGTGTCGATCGACTACAAGCTCACCGGCCCGGATGGCCAGGTGCTCGACAGCTCCGAGGGCCAGAAGCCACTGGCTTACCTCCACGGACACAGCCAGATCGTCCCCGGCCTGGAGAAGGCCCTCGATGGCGCCGTTGTTGGCTCAGAGCACGATGTGCAGGTTGCTGCCGCAGAAGCCTATGGCGAAAGGGACGAGCGTCTCGTGGCGAAGGTGACCCGCGCTGAACTCGGCATCGAAGAGGACATTCCCGTCGGCGCTCGCCTCCAAGTCCAGGACCCCGAGGGCGGCGTGGGGATCGTGCAGGTCACCGGGATCGAAGGGGATGAAGTCACACTGGACGCCAACCACCCCCTGGCCGGCCTGGACCTGCATTTCGTTGTGGAGGTACGCGAGGTGCGGGCTGCCACCGAAGAAGAGCTCACCCACGGTCACGCCCACGGAGAGGGCGGACACCAGCACTAGCCCAGAAGCCCACCCGGAAGTCTCCCCGGCATACCCGCGGAGATGACACAGGCCGGCGCCGCCCTCGGGCGGCGCCGGCCTGTGCCAATTCCAATCCTGCTTTGGACCGATCGGGTCAACAGCACGAACCCGGGCTAAAGGACCAGCAGAAGCTCGCGCAGCCTGGCAAGGAATGCAGCAGCCTCATCTCCCACGATGTTGCCGTCGTTCTCGGCCAGGATGCTCTTCGCCTTCTTCATCGCCTTCTCGACACTCTTGCGGGTGTTCAGCTTCGAATCCATCAGCTTGCGAAGCCCGACCTGCGCCTTCATCACCTGCTTGGCCTGCTTGTTCTTTTTCAGCTTGGCCAGCATGCCCGCTACACGCTTCCCCTGGGGTAGGCCGTGGAGCTGGGTTCTCAGGCGCTCAGCAAAGTCATTGGCAGTCCAATAGTCGCCGCGGTCGTAGGCCTCCTCCATCGCCTTCACACGATCGGAGACCATCGCCATCAGGTCGGTCCGCACAATCCCAGCACCTTCCTCGGCGGCCAACGTCTCGAGCTTTTGGAGGGCCTGGCCGAAACGCAGCTCCGACAACTCCTTGGCCACCGGCTCAAAGGCAACAGGCCAACCAAACGTGATGAACCTCGAAGCGCCCGCGAGGTGCTTTGTGACAAGCCCCTCGGTCAGTCCGCTGGGGTGCCCCGTCCAGACGATCTTGCCGCCGGGATCGATCAGCGCGGCGTGGGGGAAGCCACGCTGCCCCGTCGCCTGCCTCAGGGCCGATCCCCGTAGATAGGCGTATGGATAGATCGCGCCGGTCTGCTCGATGAAGTCCTCGGTGAGGCCTCGGGGTTCGCTGTTCGGGGTGACGCCAAGGACGGTAAGCCCCTTGGGTCCGAACTTCTTCTGGAGTTTGTTGAGGTGCGGAACTGCACCCCGGCAAGGCGTTCACCAGTGGGCAAAGAACTCCACCAGAATTGCGCGCCCGCGGAAGTCATCGAAGCTGTCGATGACGGGGTGCACGACCTCCATATCGAGATCGGGTACTCGGTCTCCGGTGTCGGCTGCAGCGCCGCTCGGAAGCGCCAGGCAGGCGCTGAGCAGCAGTCCGTAGGTCAGGTGTTTCATTGTGGCTCGCTGGTGGACAGTGCGCGGCAGCGCGATCCCCAAGTCTAGCAGCGTGCAACTCCCCTAGGGATCGTGGCGGCATGGGCGAACAGCCGACGGCCCTCCCGCCCAGCTGGAGGGCGATCCAGTCCCAATTCACTGCCAAGGGCCGGGTGCCGGTCCCGGAAGGACGACCACCCGGCCCTTGCAGCCCATACGAGCGGCCCAGCCGGCCGCTTGGAGCAGAAGCTTAGAGGCCCAGCTTTGTGCGGCTCTCCTCGAGGAAGGCCGAAAACTTGCTGGGCAGCTGAAAGCCAGCGATCTCGCCGCCGATCTCACCTGTCTCTGGGTCGATCACGACGAAGATCGGCAGCGCCACCGAGTTGGTGAACTCGTCGCGCAGCTCCTGTGCGCGTTTCGCGTAGTCGCCGATGTCGGCGTGCAGGCGGGCTTCGATGAAGTTGGAGTTGAGCTCCCCGGCGACCGCCGGGGAGGAGAAGGTCTTGCCTTCCATCAATCGGCAGTTGCTTCAGTTGAAGCCGGTGAAATTCACCAGCAGCGCCTTTTGCTCGGCCTTGGCCTTGGAGACCGCCTCCTCGTAGTTGTCCTTGACGATATTGCTCGGCTTGCCAGCGCTCGGCCCTGCGGCGCGTTCCGGCGCCGTGGAGTAGGGCGGCGCAAAGGCCGTCATCAACGGGTCCATCTCGTAGCCACCGATCAGGAACAGGCTGTAGGTGCCAAAGACGAAGGTCGCTGTAGCTCCGACCATCCGGCCGGGACTGATCACTCCGTCTTCTTCCCCCTTGAGATTGATCCAGCCAAACAGGAACGCCGCAGCCACCAGGAAGATCGAACCCCAGGCGAGCAGGAAGACCTCCTTGCTCAAGAAGCCCCAACCCCAGCCTAGGTCGGCCGTCGACAGGAACTTGAGACTGGCCGCCAGCTCAACGAAGCCGAGGAACACCTTGAGCGTGTTCATCCAAGCCCCCGCGGTCGGCATCTTCTTCATGCGGCCTGGGAACAGGGACAGCAGCACAAACGGCGTCGCCATCGTGAGCCCGAAAAGCCCCATGCCAATGGCAGTACGCCCCACTCCCTGGTTCGCGCCAGAGGCCAGCAGCGTGCCAACGAACGGCGCTGTGCAGGTGAAAGAGGTGATCACCAGGGTCAGGCCCATCAGGAAGACGCCCAGCAGGCCGCCCGTGCTGGAGGCCTTCCCGGCAGCGTTGTTCAAGAACGCCGGCGGCTGCAGGTTCACCCAACCGAAGAGGACCAGCGCGAAGAATACGAACATGCCCGCGATCAACAGGTTGAACAACGGGTGGTTTGCGAAGGTCTGAATCGGAGGGCCGACCACAACACCAATTGCGACGAACATCCCCACGATCCCAGCCCCGTAGGCGAGCGAGAGCGGCAGCACGTTGCCTCCGCGCTGATCCGCCTGCTTCGTGAAGAAGCTGATGGTGATCGGAATCATCGGGTAGGTGCAGGGCATGAGCAGGGTGATGAAGCCCCACATGACTGCCTGCAGGAGGAACTTGAGCATGCCGCTCTCCTCCTCTTCCTCCTCGCCTTCCTCCTGTGGGGAGCCCCCGTTCTCTCCAGCACTGGCCGCAGCTCCCTGGGTACCGCCCCCTTCGCCAGCTTCCATGACCCCGCCGGCGTCCTGGGCCAGCAGCGCCGGCATCGTGTCCACGGTCGGGATACCGTCCCCCAGGAAAGCCAGCTCCTGGCTCCATCCCAGGCACGATCCCTCATTGCAGGTCTGGCCCACGATCTGCAGCTCGACGTCCAGCAAGTCCTCGGGGTCGGCGCCGTCGTCGAGCAGTCCAGGGATGGTGAAGACCATGCTCCCTTCGAGCACCTGGACCTCGATGTCATTGACGTCCTTGTCCAGGCCCGGATAGCCGTGGCTCTCGGGGTAGATCGGCTCGCTCCACTCCACGGGTCCGGTCTCGAGAAACTCCAGGACCGTCGGGTCCCCGATCGGTTCGTTGGGGCCCATCTCGGCCTTGGTCGGGCCGTCATACAGGTGCCAGCCATCCTGCACCACAACCTCGACCACCGCGTGCACCTGGCTGCCATCGGTGACGAACCGCAGCCGCGCTTCCGCCTTGCTGTTCTTCGGAAACGTCGGTTCCCAGTCGAAGCCCTGATCGACAGCCGCTTCACCCTCCGCAGGGGCGGCGTTGCCCGCCGCTGCCAAGTCGGTGGGGAAGGCCGCGAAAAGGTCGTCGGCACCCGCCCCCTTCGACTCCACGGTCTCTCCGTACGGAACGCAGACCGACGGGTCGCAGGTCTGGCCAGCAAGCGCAAGGGTCAGCCCCGCGCCGTCTGCTCCCTCCGCCAACGCGCCTACGGCATAGCCGATCGCCTTACCCTTGTGGTAGTCGACCGTGTACGTACCCAGGTAGGGATCGTCGATGAAGTCGGTCTCGGGTTCGATCAGGCGCAGCTCGGACCACTGCGCATCGACCCCCCCGAAGGTGTAGGTCAATGGCGTCGCCACCGCGTTCTCATCGCCAAGATCGGTGTGGTAGAGCTTCCAGCCCTTGTCGATCTGGAATTCGACGACCGCTCGGATTTCGGATCCGTCGACGCGCGTGTAGAGCGTTGCCCCTGCCCGGTTCTGAGCCAGAGCCTGGGGTACCAATCCCGCAAGAGCGAGAACAAGAATGAGGAGTCGATTGCGCATGGGAGTTGGCGAGGATTCTAGCAGGCACGATCCCGCAGGATTCACGTGGACCGGGACCTCTACGACCTCTTGCTCTCCCCGTGTGACCATTCGACTAGCTTCGTGGGCGATTTCGTGTCCTTTACGCGCACTCAGGCCCTAACCACGCGGATCTCGACGTCCGCCCGAAGCCAGGCCCCAGGGGCCAATCGCAACAGGCTGGGCGCCGAGACCCCCTCCACGTCCAGAGCCCGCCATCTCACCCTCGGCCATAGATATGTGTCGGGGACTTGATCGGTCAGCACCCCGACGAGCGCCGTCCCCAGGGATTCGTATTTGCCGTGCCCCTGGTGGTGCCCCTCCCCGGGGGCACCTGGGCCCAGCGGTACGACAGCCAACCCAAGCCCCCGGCCAACACATCACCAACAGAGTGGTAACCGCCGGCCAGAAGGGCTGGCGAGCCGACGCCCACCCGCCCCCCTCTTTGGACACACCATCGCCCCGTTGGGCACCGGCCCGATATGAGGGCCCGGGCGGCCCCATCCTGGGATCCGGCCGAGGGGGGGTCTGCTTTGGGACGTGGGCCTACCACGAAGAGACCACCGCGCTTGGCGCGACCCCGAATCCCCATCATCGGTGTCTAATGTGCCTAACCCCTCTCCCTTGCTAGCCATGAAGCTCACACTGCTGCGTGCATCCCTCGCCCTGACCGCCCTCGTGCCCCTGGGCTCCTCCCTGTACGTGGCCGCGTCCACGCCCCAGGACGGGGGCCAGGACGAGGTCCCCGGTGCTCAGGTCGATCTCTATGGCCGGCCCCTGCAGAAGGCCACCGACGATCTAGCCGTGCGCATGCGCGGCTGCTGGCTGCTCACCGACCTCGATAACCGGGAGTGGCCAACCGCCGGCCGCGACCTTCTGGGCTATCTGCTCGTGACCGACGGCTTCCTGGCCTTCGAGGTTCAGGCCTTCTGGGAGACCCGCCTCCAGGAGATTCCGGACGCCTTCCAGACCTTCATCGCGCGCTTCGCCGCCGACAAGACCGGCAAGGTTCGCTCCGAGTCCCTGGTGGGATCCTTCCTGGATCGCGAGCAAGGCACGCTCGAATGGGAAGACCCCGGGCTGCCCCGCGAGTTCGAGGCTGTCATGCCCAGCAACTCCCGGCTGGAGCTGATCTGGGGCAACAACAGCCGGATGACGTTCGAGCGACTCCCCGGCATCAACAACACTGCCGCCTCCTTCTACGGACGGCCTGCTGAGAGCGACTTCGGCATCGAGCGAGACATCTTCGGTCGCCCCGCCAAGCCCAAGCCCGGCGAGGATAAGGAAGGGGACGACAAGTAGGCGCTAGCCTAGACTGACCCAACGCAAGCACCCCGGAGCCGCCAACATGGCCGCTCCGGGGTGCCTTGCGTTGATGGGTTGCGCCTAGGTCGTCTGCCGGCCGCGTTCAGCCGCCAAGAACTCGTCGATGCCCTCACCCGACACGGGCTTCGAGAAGTAGTAGCCCTGGCCCAGGTCCGCACCCAGGCTGCGCAGCTCGCTCGCGTGGGACTCCGACTCCACGCCCTCGGCAACCACATGCAGGTCGAAGGCCTTGGCCATCCCGATGACCGCCTCGACGATCGCGCCGTCGCTCAGATGCTCCATGTGCTCGGGCAGACCACCGCCGCGCACAAAGCACTGGTCGATCTTCAGCACATCCACGTTGAAGTTGCGCAGGTGTGAGAGATTGGAGTAGCCGGTTCCGAAATCGTCGATCGCCAGCCGCACGCCCAGCTTCTTCATCTCGGCAAGAACCTCCACCGTTTTGGTGACATCGCCCAGCACCGCGGACTCGGTGATTTCAAGTTCCAGGTAAGCAGGATCGATGCCGCTCATCTCGATCGCACGCCGAACCTCGCTCACCAGGTTGGGGTTGCGGAACTGAACCGGCGAGAGGTTGACCGCGACGACCACCCCGTGCTCCGTCCAGCGCACCGCGTCCATACAGGCTTTCTCCAGCACGATCCGTCCGAGCTCGGTCACCAGACCCGACTCCTCCGCAAACGGGATGAAGAGGTCGGGACCCACGAAGCCCCGGGTCGGGTGAATCCAGCGCACGAGAGCCTCGAGACTCTCGGTCACGCCGCTCTGCAGTCCGACCTTGGGCTGATAGACGACCGTGAACTCATCGCGCTCGAGAGCGCGGCGGAAGTCGGTCTCCAGGGCGATGCGCTCGGGGGCGTCGCCCATCATGTCTTCGGCAAACGTGATGGCCTGGGCCTTGCCCGCCTGCTTGGCCTTGTACATCGCGATGTCGGCGCGCTGTACGGCCTGGTCCGAGTCGAACTCCCCGCACTCGACCACAACGCCCATCGAGGCAGACACGAACACCTCCTTCTCTTGGACGACGAAAGGCGGAGCGAGCGCGGCCTGAATGCGATTCGCGACGTCTTTGGCATCGCCGTGCACCAGGGCAAGGAACTCATCGCCGCCCTGTCGAGCCAACAGGTCCCCGTCCGCCAGGCAGCTCCCAATGCGGCAGGCCGTAGAGATCAGCAGCTCGTCGCCCGACTTGTGACCGAACGAGTCGTTCACCAGCTTGAAGCCATCGAGGTCGACGAAGATCACCGAGACACTCGAGCGCTCATCCCGTCCCGTCTCGTCGTAGCGCCGCTTGAACTCCCGCCGGTTGGGCAAATTGGTGAGCGGATCGTGCATCGCCTGGTGACGCAGCTGCTCCTCGAGCTGCTTGCGCTCGGTGATGTTGCGCGCGTTGAGGATGATCCCACCGACGTTCTCGTGCTCGGTCAGATCGCTGGCGTGCACGTCAAAGACGTGGCGCTCCCCGTCCGCCGAATGGATCGCCAGCTCGGTGTTGCCAGCCGCCACGAGCTCCGCCGCGTCGACGCCCATGACCTGATCAATCCCGCAGAGAGCCTGATCGACGGACGCTTCCGCTTCTCCCCAGGCGCCTGCCTGGATGGCGGCTTCGATCGCGCTCAAGGCTCCACTGGCCTGCACCGCAGCCGACTCCAGCTCTTCGTTCGAAGCTGCACCTGCACGCACCGCCTCACCCAGCACGCGAGCCGAGGGTGTGGCGTAGCGCAGCTGGCCGTCCGGCTCCAGCACCAGGATCAGGTCGCTGGAATGTTCCACCAAGGCTGCGAGCCGTGCCTCGCTCGCCGCGAGGGTGGCTAGTCGCTCGGCCTGCAGCTCGCGCTGCCGTCGTGCACGCACCTGGCTGAGCCTCAGCACCAGCAGCGCCGAGGCGAGCAAGGTCACCAGAGCTGCGATCGCGGTCACCTTGTTCGCCATGTTGGCCGACGCCTCGGCGATCTCGGCGTCACGCTCCTTCAGCAGCGCCAAGCTCTCCTCCAGGGTGCCGTAGTTCATGTCCCAAAAGTTCAGCCGCTGACGGATCCGATCCACCGACAGCGTCATCTGCCCGAAGGCTCCCTGCACGCCGCTGAGGAAACCGTGGACTGCGTTCTCGACCGCGGCGAGCCGCTCGGTGTCCGGCTCAAAGCCAAGCCTCAGGTTCAGCTCGTCGCCCTGGGGCTCGAGTTCCTTTAGCTCTTCGACCAGCGCGTAGATCTCGCCGCGGGCGACCTGCTCCTTCCCGCGCAAGCGCACAAACGACATCTTCTCCTCTGACAGCAGCAACGTCAGAGCCTGCCAAACCTTGCTGGACTGGGCCGTGGAGAGCGTCTCCAGCTTGCCCAGCTTCTCCATCACCTCATGGCGCTGATCGGCGTGGGCCCGCAGTACGACCGAAGCGGTCACGGCCGCGCAGGCGAGCACCGAAACGATGAGCAGGCTGGCCCAGGCGAGCCAGCTGCGTTGGGACTTGACGGGCGACGGGGACTGGGGAGCGCTGTGGGTCATGGGGCTGGGAGCGCCCCGGGCGATAGG
>CAYWNK010000005.1:0-72700 GCA_964459495.1 uncultured Planctomycetaceae bacterium | reverse complement strand
GCTCGCGCTCGGTCAACACGATCCGGCACGCGATCTATTCGTTGCCGCTTCGGAGCTTGGGGATGACAAGCCCCTGTGGACCTACTTCGCGGCGATCGAGTGCGTGGAACTGGGCGACGTTGAACTCGGATTCCAGCTGCTTGCGCAGGCGGGGGAAATGGACCCGGACTATGGGGTGATCGATTCGCGGCTGGGCTTCTTGCATCTGGAACGGGGTGAGCTGGACTTGGCCAGTCAGTGCTTTCAAGCGGCAGCGGGGAAGTCACCCTCCGCGGCCAAGGGCCTTGCTGGCCTCGCTGGGGTTGCTCTTGAGCAGGGCGACTTTTCGGCCGCGCTTGCGAGCCTCGATGGTGCGCTCGAACTTACGCCGCTGGATTACTTGCTCCACAGGTTACGCAGCCAGGCGCTCGCGGGCCTTGGGCGTCTAGACGAGGCTCGAGCCGCCTCCGATCGAAGCAACGGACTTCCGATCTACCGTGGATGGCTGTCCTTCGATCCGCGCCTTGTGGAGGCGCACGAATTTGCCTCCACACAGCTTTCGCTCGAGAACGCCATGGAGGTTGCGATCCAGAGCCAGGACCTCGGTCAAGCGGTGAAGCTGGCCGAGAAGCTGGTGCTGCGCGCGCCGCAGAGCTCGAGTCACCATTCGACGCTGGCGAGTCTGTATGCGAACACAGGGAACCTGAAAGGGGCGAACGACAGCATCGCCCGTGCGGTCGAGCTGCAGCCTGGGAAGGTTGGGCTCCAATTCACGAAAGCGGAAATCGCTCTCGCCAATGGACAGCCCGAGATCGCGATCCAGGCCGCGAACGCGATCCGTGGGATTCAGCCCGGCAGCGCTGCTGCTCATCAGCTGATCGGGCGCGCCAGGTATGTGCAGAAGCGCTACGACGAGGCTATCGAGAGTCTGCGCAGTGCTACGGCGGCTGCGCCCATGGAGGATGTGTCGCATCGATTCATGCTGGCCGAGGTGCTCGTCCAGGCCGGGCGTACCGATGAGGCCAGCCAGGAGCTTGGCGTGGTTCTATCCAGGGACGGGCAGCACGCTGGGGCTAGGGCGCTTCTCGCAAGGCTGAAGGCCGGTCGCTAGCTGGGACGGAGCAGGAGGGCGGTGCCGCTCCCGAATCGGGGCGGGGCTGCTGGTTCTCCGTGCGGGGTGGATCGGTAGGATGGGGCTTGGGCAAGGCGGTCCTCGCCCTTCCCCCCGATCACCGTTCTGCGGCCCTGTTGTGGGGCCCTAACCGGCCCCGATGAATCTTCGCACATGCTCAAGTGGATCGCGCTCCTCGTCCTGGTCGTCGGCTCCCTGGTCCTTGTCCTCAACGTAGGCGGGATCGGTGCGGGGCCTGACACGCTGGTTGGGGAAGGGGGGACGGAGGGGACCGTGGACTCCAGCAGCGATGCGGTGTTCGTGGGATCATCTGGGCTCGACGGAGGCGTTGCTGCTTCCGAGTTGGGCGGGACGCGCAGCGCGATCCAAGGGGACTTGGATCAAGCGTCCGAAGGGGGGACGCGCACCAAAGTCCTGACTATCTCGGTGCGCGATGCTGGCGGAAAGGCCCCGATGGGGGAGGTCGACGTATGGCTGCTGGATCGAGGCGGCCGGCCGGCGACCGAGTGGCAGGAGGCGTTCCGCTCGGCAAGCAAGCGGGCCGAGTACGTTCGGGAGCACGGTACCGTCTACCGGACCGACAGTCTGGGCGAGGTGCAGGTGCCGAGGGCCTCCAGTGGGGCGGTGCTGGCCCAGGGTTCCGGCCACCAAGGGGAAGCCGACTGGGTCGGTCCGGTGTCGGGGCCCATCGTTGTTCGAATGCGACCCGTGATCGATCTGCGAGTGAGGGTGCTCGACTTCCGCGGCATGCCCGCAGCAAGCGTGCCCGTCGCGGTCTTCACCCGCGCCGGCAATTCGGTTCGCGCGCTGACCAAGCGAGTGACGATGGGAAACGGTGAGGCTGCGTTTCCGGCCCTTGCCGCACAGCTGGAGGCAGCCGGAGCGGAAGCGGCCTTCCACGTGGCGCTGGACCTGCCTGTCGCAAGTCCCGAGGAATTGCCGATTGTGGCCGGGGCTCTACCGGACCGGGTGCTCGAGCTGAACCTCCCGCCCGCGGCTCCGATGCAGATCCATGTGCTGAATGGGGAAGGCGAGCGGCACTCGACGGCCATGACCCTCTCGATGGGCCGCAGCGTGCCGGGAAATGCGCCGGGCAGCCTGCGTTTCCAGTTGGCTAAGCGCCACGTTCTGAAGAACGGTCAGCTCACCTTGAACTGGGTGGAGGTCGGTTTGCCGATGGAGATCCAGCTCAGCGGCGGGGGCGAGCTGGCGGACCAGGTCTTTAGGGTCGAGGGACCGCCGGTCGCTGACCAGTTGCACCAGGTCGATGTGGTTTGGGATGCCCGGCACCGTCTGCTCACCGGCCGCTGCATCGGCCCCGACGGGGGCGCGATCGCTCTGGCTGCTGGTTCTCTCAAGGTGATCGTGGGCGGGGAGGCCAGCAAGAGCCTGGGCTTTACGGCCGACAGTCAGGGCCGGTTCCGCCTGCGAGTGCAGGAGCCCTGGCAGCGATGGGAGCCCGGCACCTCGCGCATAGCGTCCTTTTGGATTCCCCAGTCTGCCGTGGGCCAACCCGTGGTGGCGAGTCACGACCTGGCCTACGTCGTCTCTCCTGGCGAGAACGATCTCGGCGACATTCTGTTTGAAGGCAAGCCCTTTGTCCTCTCAGGGGTGGTCTACGGTGTGGAGGGCAATCCGCTGCCTTCTGTGGTTGTCAACATGGAGCGTGACGCCAGCGGCGGGGGAGACTGGGAGCCGATCCCTGGTCTTGGCGACCAAACGGAGGTGGACGGCGATTTCATTCTGTACGGAGACGTTGCCGCCGCACCCCTGCGCCTCGTGGCTCGCCGCAAAGGCTACCTGCCCACCTACCTGGAGGGCGTGACGGTCGGCTCCCAGGACATCTCTCTCACCGTCCACATCGATCCCAACGCAGATCAGGACGGCGGCGGAAAGAAGGACTAGCCCAGGGCATGCGCGCGGAAGGCTGGGAGGCGCAGGCCGCCCGCGAGCCTCGGGGCGGCGGTCTTGCCGGTCTCGGTCCTGCCGCAGCCGTTCCCGCGACTGCGCCCAGACTCTTGTTCGGATGACGACGGCCAGGTCGCCACCGGCGGTGCGCGGTAGGCCGGCGAGGTGGTTGAGGTCGTTCACCCTCTTGGGAGAAGGGAGCGACCTAGGGGCCGCAGAGCTCGAGGAGCGCTTTCCGCCCGCCGAGCGCAGCGGGGCCTTCGCGCCCCGGCCTTAGCCATGGCGTACCCCTTCGATCCGGCCCGTTAAGGCTGAACCTGCACGGCGACTGTGCCACTGGCTACAACGACGAAGGGCACCGCTGCGGATGGCCCAACGCTCGCAGGCCACACCCTAAATGGTCCTTCGGGTAGCTTCAGGCTTAGCTTGCCGTTGGAGGAGGTCCGAGTGACAGCTAGCTCGGGGACCAGATCCTGCCAGGTCGTGACGGCTTGCTCATCGTCTTCGGACCATACGACCAGGTCCGTGGAAGCAGGGCCTGTGAGTTCGACGAGCCCCGGTCGCCGGACCGTAACACTGACCTTCTCGGTCCCTGATTGGACTTCGACGGTTCCTGAACTCGGCCAATACTGCGGAGAATCGAGGGTCCATCCATAGAACCCGGCCGTGACCAGGACATCGGCCTGCGAGCCAGAACCGCTGCTGATCAGCTCCAGTTTCGAATCGGGTGCGATCTTGGGATGAACCACTAGGCGTGCCGTGGCGGGGGCGCCGGAGGGTAGCCAAGTCTCGAATCGCAGCACCCCATCGTGCACTGCCGAAACCTCGACTGAGGATTCTGGGTCATCCACGACGACGCATTCGGTTGTGAACAACATCATGGGGTGGAAGTCACTGCGCACGGAGAGCACTGCTGGGCCAAGGTCGATCGCAAAGAGCTCGAGGTCGCCGTTTGTCTTGCGAAAGACCGATATTCCATGGCCATTGCTTCGGTGGGACGCGATCTGTGTTGCTGCGTAGGTCAGCGGAACGGATTCTGTCCCGATAACTCGAATGCGCCCTCTCGGCTTGCTTGGTTCTAGTGTGATGCGATCACTCGTTTCCTTTCGCAAGTCGACGGAGCGCGAAGCAACCCAATTCCCTGAGCTATGCAGGGCAATGGTGACGATGCCTGTGGGGATGTCGTTGAGCAAGTACTCATGGTTGTCCGCAGTAGCCGGCCGGGTGTGATTGATCTCAACGCCCTTTGCGTCGGTATATGTCGTGCGGATGTAGTACGGCCCCATGTGACCGGCGGCTACGACGGATGCGTAGTCAACTCGGTAGGACTGCTCGGCCTTGACGGGGATCGAAATGTCCCACTCCTTGCCGCTAGCTAGCCGGACGACCACATTGAAGATGCTGCCGAAGGGCGTCTCAATGGTGACATAGTTGTAGGGCGTAGGGGCGCAGGCAGGAAAGTGCAGGGTCCCGTTCTCAGAGAAGTGGCTGGTGGTGGTGCCCGCGATCGACTCCTGAATGAACTGATACCGATCCAGATAGTCCACCGCACCGATGAGTCGAAGGGTCAAGGCTTGGAGCGGTTGAAGTCGAATCTCTGGGAGTGGACCAGGAGCCAATCGGGGAAACACGTGGGGCTGGATCCCATTTGCCATGCCCGCCGCTTTGACCAGTACAGAGGCTTCACCCGTTGGGACCCGCAAGTCGTGAAAGTAGCCGCCAGATCCTGTGAGCAGCGGCTGACCTAGGCTGCCGAGCGAGTACCCGTTGTTTGTTATCCAAAGCACTTCCACGGCGGCGCCCACGATTCCTTCTCCAGATACATGATCTACAACCCGACCGCTTGCTGAGATCGGTGGTATCAGGCCAATCTCGACCAAGTCTCCGTCCAGCATGCCGGGGTCTATCTCTTTGATTTCTGCGGAAGTCGAGCCATTCGGGCATCTCGCAACCAAGGAGATCGCGCCGCGTCGTACCTTGGTGATCTCAAAGAAACCCTGCGCATCGGGACCAAAGCTCTTTGTTATCGGGGCCCCATGGGGGCTCCAGTACGACACCGAGAACCCCTCGGTCGTTAGTGATTTGGGGACTAGCCTCCCAGCAAGCGTGGTGGTCCGTACTGCCACCAGCTGCAGGGTTCGGCTTTCGTGGGTGGGGACCTGCCAGGGACCTTGTGCATCGGAAGCGTAGTCGTCCGATAGGATCCGGAAGTACGCTGAAGCTTCTGGAACGTGGTGGATGCGGACAGAGCCCTCAGGACCAGATCTCGCATAGGCTGAAATCCAGTCTTCACCATCTTGCCACTGCATTTTTACACCGACTCCGACGACAGGCGTTCCGCTAACGTCGAGTACCTTGAGTCGCTGAAGTTGACCCGGGTCCCACCTGAGGCTGACGACCGCGTTTGTCGATGGAGGGCCTGGTACCACACGAGATTCACTTGGGACGGCAGTTTGGCAATCTAGCCGGAACCAATAGGGTTGCTCGGAAATCCATGGAATGCCCTCCATCTTCCAGGCGCCATCTGGACCGACACTCGCCCGGCCGACCACACGATCGACATCGGCTTCGATCAACCGGGCGGTAACGCTGACCGGTTCGTCGGTGCTACTGGGATAGTTGGCGACCCTGCCACCTGCGGAATACGTGGGTCTTAGGTCTAGGGTCAGGGATCCTGCGGGGACCGGGAGCTCACCGATCCAGACAGCCTTCTTTGTTCCCTGGGCAATTGTGAGCATGCTCTCGCCCGGAACCGTTGGAATCGGGATCTCGCTAGAGGTCGCGTCGATAGTCCATCTCCACGGTATGCACACCCCAGGATGGTCGGGCGCATAGAAGAGGCCCGTGATCGTCACAACGATGGGATGGGATGCCTGCTCGTCTAGTCCCTGAAGCCGCACTGTAGTGGGACTTCCGGGCTGCAGTTTCGGCGGGGACTCGGGCGCGGGAGTTGTGCGAAGCACCAGGGGCTTCACATGGGGGCCGAACAGAAGACCAATTTCCGCCTGAGGAAGGTCGACGAACACATCGGTGTTCGACTCTTCTACTAGAGTTCTAGGCTTTCCCCAGGGCGCTTGACTCGGTCGGGCGCCAGCCAGGTCCTCGTGGATTGAGACTGCCTGAAGGTCGCCGGTGTTGACCTCGGAGCAGTTAACTCCAATTGACTGTTTCCCTAAGCCGATCCCGGTTGCGCGGGTGCGGAGTCCCTGACGTCCTCCATCGGCATTCGAAGCCTCCGTTGTCTCAGGGCGCTTCTTCGGCCAAATGACTGGATCCGTATGCACATCGGTGTGTGAAGTGCGACCAATCGGGGTTGCCGAATCCAGCCTGGGTTCACGAAGCCAAAGCACCAGGGCGATGAAGAATCCAAGGATCGTTGCTCCGACCAACAGGGGCTTGCTCGGACCAAGCATGACTACAAGGGGGGAGGCGGGGCTTGAACAGGTGGATTGGACCCACCCGGCGGAATGGTCTTCCTCTTGAACTGGGGGATTTCGCCTCCGCCTGGGTTTTGGCTGGCGGGGCTCCCGATCCCATGGACAGCGAGGGCCATGACTGCAGACAACACGAACGTACCGAGTCTCAGGTCCATAGGAGAAGTCGCCGTGCTGAGCGGCATAGTTCCATTCCTCGAAATTCGGGGACGGCTCCGTAGGGAGCCGGGGATTGATGCAAGCCAAGCTTGGATCTAGCAAGGCGTCTTTCGGCAGAGCGTTCGATCTGCTCATCCGATTCTGCTCCAAGCTCACCAAGGTGATAGTTCGCCTCGGCAAGTAGCCTGCGGTTGCGCAGGCGGGACGACGCAATCAGCTTTAGGGTGTTGACTGCGAGGGAGTGCCTTGGGTCGTCGATACCCCGAAGAACTCGAATGCTCTGGGCCGGAGCTCCGGCGAGCAAGAATCCACTGGAAGCCAGCAGAGACACATAGGCATCCCACGTCGACGAGTAGTTGGTGAGTGCACTTTGTGCCGTTACAGCCGCCTTCCACCAGTCTCCGCGGAGGGCGTGCGCATTGGACTGAATGATTCTAGCGAGGCCACAATTGGATCTTTGCTGGATCGTTTCAAATGCGCTCAGCAGGAAGACATGCGAAGGGATGGCGCGGGATGTCCATCGGCGTAGGGCCGGGACGAGTCGATCTGCTATCTGTACTCCTGAGTGGCTGACAGCCTCCCATTGGCTTGCTAGCTCGCGAAACCTTGCCTCTGATCGTGAATCCCGCGCTGGACTCTTCGGCGAAACGTAGAGGCTGCCAAACGGGGATTCGTACAGGGTATCGAGCCACAGGCGTGCAAGACGCGCTGAGACGGCCCTGGAGATCAGATCCTTCTCTTCCGAGGGGTCGGCCGCAATGGTCCCAGTGCTCTGCCCTATGGGCCAGGAATAGGGGCTCCTCCTGATCGCATGGGGCGGCGGGGACGACATAGCTAGCCCCTTGTCCTCTCTTGCGAGCTGGATCAATTCATCCAGGTAGGAGTCCAGGCCGGGCTTCACTCGCCGTCTCCGGGCAGCTTGTTGATCCCTTGGTTCTGGAGTTCCCGAATGCCTGCCTTGGCGTCCTCAAGGACCTGCAACAAGGGCGTTCCTAGCTCCAGCACGACCTGTCCGGGCTGGATCGCCTGAAGGAAGATCCGTACCAGGGGAATGCGCTGCTCCCTGGGAAGATCGTTGATGCAGGCTGCCGCGGGGCGCAGGTTCTCCAGCGGGATATCGAAGACTTCATGGATAGAAGCGAAGTGATCCGACAGTGGGAACGGGACTTCCGCCTTCTTGCGCGCATGCTCGGCGTCCTCGGCTACGAGGGCGCGCACTGCTGTTGCGGCTTGCTCGTGGAGCCATGGAGCGAAGCCTTCATCGGTTCGCAGCGTTGGGAGAGCCAGAGCAATGTGGGCCGTAACCATGTCATGGACGCCATGAAGATCTGCGAGGTACGCCTCGGATTCTGTGGCAAACAAGGTCAACCAGCGAACGTCAAGGCCAGGCCGAGAATCCCGCAGGTCGCGAAGGACCTGCTGATGATCGGCTCGCGCCAGCCCGCGAAGACCCCGTGCAAGAGCGGTCACATCCTCAGTGGCTGGTTTGGCAAGTGCTGTAGCAAACGTGCTGTACGGATCGCGGCGCGCAAAGAGCTCTTAAAACTCAAGCATAGAGCGTCAGTGGAAGAAGGAGAATCAGTGAATCAATGGACTCCTACGAGTCACCACAGTGCCCCGGATTTGTCAAGTGATACGCGCACTTGGGTCCTGAGTCCCACATACCCCAACACCGTGAAGCCTGTCATCGCTTCGCAAGCGATTCCCAGATGGGATCGCCGACGATGACCTTGCGCCACGTGCCGATTCCCTCGTGCTCTCCGTCGGCTAAATCTGCAACGCGCACGTGGAGGGTGATCTGATCCATGTCCGCTGCTGCTTTCTCGCCCATGGCGATGAGTTCTGCCTCAGTGTAGGTGTTGTCGAGGTAGATCGTGCTCCAGCAGGAGCCCTCTGCATCGATGGTGCCAGTGATTCGGCCGCGGATCAGGATGTCGCCGTAGCTCCGCAGTTTCAGGGTCCCAGCTAGGCCTCGTTCAAGGACTACGGTGGCGTAGGAATCCAGGTCTAAGGTGCCTTCCATCGGACCATCGAGATAGACGTACCCATACTTGCGGATGTCGATTTGGCCGTACATGGGGCCCTGAACCCCGATGGCTCCGCGGGCATTCAGGTCGATGGACCCCCTGGGTCCGATCCCATTCACTGCAAAGAGTGCGCTTCTCTCGTGGAGGAGCACTGGTCCGTTCAGTTCCCCGGTCAACACGACGCAGGCTTCTTTTTTGAGCTTTGTCCCGTCAGCGAGGTCCGCAACCGCCGCGTAGTCGCCGGCCATATAGCGGGAGAAGCTATCGCCGGGGATCAGAGACCCGATGCGCAGGGCCTCCCGCAGAGCGGCGAGGGGAGCTTCCCCTGGCTTCCCCTGCGTTGGGGGCACATTCAGGACGCCGCCGCCTTCTACGGATGGCACTGGCTCGTAGGCGATTCGGACGGTGCGCTGCAAGGCCTCGGGATGGCCGTCTAGCTCGAGGAGGCACAGGCGATAGGCTTGCCCTTGCCTGCTCATCGCGAGTCCGATTCCCGGGCGGTCGACGGTGCATTGTTCGAGTAGCCAAAGGTCGCGCTTTGGCAATTCCAAGGGAGCGCTCTGGAGAAGGGCCATGAGGGCCTTCGGCTCGGTCGGGAGCCCGATCGAAGACAGCGGCAGCGCTGGTTCGACCCCGCCGGCTAGGGTGCCTAGGGAAACGCCGTGGCGAATGTCCTGAACGTAGAGGTCCAGCTGGGAGCGGTCGCCATCAGGCCTCACTTGATCCTCACCGAAGACGAAGGCGTCGCCAATGCGCAGAGTGATCTCGCCGGAAGCCGCTGGACCCCGGCGGGTGCTCGCCCTTGCCAGCAGCCTAGGGGGATCGTTCGGGGCCCCGAGCATTCCGGGGACGGATGCCAGATCCACTTTGTGCTCGAGTGTAGCGTCGCGGTGCGCGGTCGGGATGGCGTCCAGGTCGGCCTGGGCCCAGGGCGACAGCGCCAGCCCTGCGGCCATGGCGCCTGTCAGACCGGCGGCGAGGAGCCATGGGGCTGCTGTGGCAAGCAGCCCCTTCACGGGCGCGGGTGCGGCCACCAGGGCAGCTAGATCCCTACGCCAGTCCTCGGCGCTGCGCTGGCCATCCCTGCCGAGCGCGTTCCGCAGCTCCGCCATGCCGCGCTGCTGACGACCCTTGACGACGGCGAGCCCCAGCCCGAGACGCTCCGCAGCCTCGCGCAGACTGTGGCCCTCGTAGAAGCGTAGGAGAATCGTCGTGCGGTTGGGCTCGGACATCTTCATCACGATCGAGACGAGCTTCCGGGCGGTCTCCATCCGTTCCAAAGCAAGCGTCTCGGCGTCTACGGCCTCCGTTCGTGCGGACTCCTGTTCACGTCTTCGATCTCGGCGCCCCTGTCGAACCCGGTTCCGGACGTGGTTCTGAACGACCTTGCGCAACCAGCTGCGCGGATCGCGAACCTCATCCTGTGGGCTGCGCATCGCCGAGATCCAGGTCTCTTGCTCCACATCATCGATCTCGGGAGGATCACGGAGCAGGCTGGCGGCGAGATTCCGAACGAAGCTGCGGTGGGCGAGAAAGGGGCTGAGGTCGGGGGATTGTGCGTTCATTGTCGGATTGGCCCAGAGGGGTGGGTCGTCTATCGAGAAGGACACCGCGGCCGAGCCGGATGGAACGTGGGATCTGGAATTTTGAGAGTGAGGGGCCGCGACGGAGGGCGCTACCCCGACCTTGACTACGCGCATATGGCAGGCTTCTTGCGGGGCGCTGATGCTTCGCCCAGCACGGAGAATTGCGCGATTCGCTAGAGTCAGGATCCAAGGAAGTAGGGCCATTCCGTCCGCTTCCTATGCTCCGACTCGCAATTGGGCTTCTCATGCTTCGACTCACTGCTGCTCTTTGTTTGCTTCCTCTGCTCGCCCAGCCCGCTTTCGCACAAGGGCAGATCCTCACGATTTCTGGCGATACGCCAGAGGACCTCTTCGGCCTGCGGATGCGCAACATGGGGGACGTCGACGCGGATGGTCATCCCGACCTTCTCGTGTCAGGGGATTCTCTCGTCGGGCGGGTAACCGTGATCTCTGGAGCAAGCCAAGCAGCCCTGTTTGTCTTTGAGCCCCTGCTCGGTGGGTTCTTGGGGGGGATGGACGGCATCGGCGACGTGGACGGGGATGGCCACGCTGACTTTGCCCTGGGAGAGTTCGGCTCTATGGGCACAATCAGCTTCGGGGTCGTTCGTGTGCGCTCGGGGGCGACGGGTGGTCTGCTGTATACGCTGAACGCACCCGACTTTGATGCGGATCGGCTGGGGATGAGGTTGCGAAGCTGCAGCGATTTGGATGGAGATGGTCGACGGGACCTATTGGTGCAGTCCAATCAGTCTGACTTTCAGGTCGAGAACGCCGTCCTCGCCTTTTCGGGCGCCACCGGTGGCTTGCTGTTTCAGATCGACAGTCCGGGTGCTGACACTCGGTTCGCGGATGCGATCGCGAGTTTGGGAGACGTAGACGGCGATGGCGTCGGTGACTTCGCTATCAGCGATGACGACTATTTTCTCTCGGGCGGTTCGAGCGGCAATACGATCCGGGGACGTGCCCTCGTGTACTCCGGAGCGAGTCAAGCCGTGCTTTACGAAATCCCAGGCAACACACTGACGGGAACGTTTGCACGATCGATGGCCCAGGGGGGCGATATCGACGGCGACGGTGTTAGCGATCTACTCATCGGTAGCGAAGAGAGTAGTTCGACGGGGGTGGTGCAGTTGATTTCAGGCGCGTCCGGTTCTGAGATCTACCGCCTGGTTGGAAAGATGGAGTCCGACGACTTTGGGCGGGGCCTAGGCCATGCGGGAGATGTGAACGGCGATGGCATCGACGATTTTCTGGTCGGTGCTCCGGGTGCGAGCCCGTTCTTTGCTGGCGCTGGAGCCGCCTATGTCTATTCCGGCGCTTCGGGAGATGAGCTCTTCCATGTCCAAGGGGATGACTTCAACCAGCTGCTCGGGGTGAGCTTGGCTGCTGCTGGAGACCTTGACGGAGATGGTCTCGACGATGTGTTGATCGGGCGCCCGCAGCCCGGGCCTCCCGCCCAGGAGCCCGGTGAGGTCATTTGTTACGGACTGGGTCTTCCCTCCGTCCGGATCGACTTCGAGATCGATGAAGCTTCGGCCGCTCCGCTGGCAAATGGAGATCAGCTTGACCTCGGCTTGCGTTTCGGCGAACTGATCAAGGTGAGTGTGTTTGGCCCCAGCCAATTCGGTGCGGCGACCTTCGATTCGTCCCCAATGGGACCGAATGGCACGGGTCCTTCGCCCAAACTGCTTGTGGATCAGGGCAACCTGGTCATCCTTCAGGGAAACTCCGATCAATCCCTGCCGGGTACCTTCGACCTGCCAGAGGCGGCTGTGGGCGGCGGCACGCTTCGCTTCGACCTACTGAGCCCTGCGACGCTGGAGGCGATCGACCTTGTGGCCATCAGCGACCCCACGGAAGGCGCCCTGGTGCGTGTGATCGATACGAGCGGACGGGTGCGGACCTTCGATGTTCCGGGTGGATTCACAAGCGACGCTCTCACCGAACCCAGTCAAGCGGTGGGGACGCTGGACTTGACAAGCCTTGGGGCGCAAACGGGCTTCGCCGCCACTGCTACGAGTAGCGAAGATCTAGGCTTCGATCCCCAGCTCGCCATTGCCCTTGAGATCGTAGTGGACGGTGCCTCGGGAGTGGATCGGCTTGTCTTCGAGCCCAGCAATCTCCCCAATGTCGAGCAAGTTCTGCCGCTCTACTCGATTCCCGAACCCCCGCTTGCCCCAGCCTTCGGCGCCGATCTGCGTAGCGTGGGCGACGTAGATCGCGACGGCCGAGATGACTTCGTTGTCGGTTCCTCGTCTGAGGGCGTTACGGGCGTCGGAGTGGGGCGGGTGTATTCCGGAAGGACCGGCGCCCTGCTTGGCACGATTGAGGGTGCGCAGCTCTTGAGTTCGTTTAGTCAAGCCTGCTGCGGCACCGGAGACGTGGATGGCGATGGAGTCCCTGACATCGCCCTTGGAGGATGGCTCTTCGATGGTCCTGGCGGACCCAACGGTGGTGTCGTAGGCGTCTACTCTGGCGCGAGCTTTGAGCTCCTCTATGAGGTGGTTGGGCAGCCCGGCGACCAGCTTGGAGTGGACCTGGATTCTGTCGGCGACCACGATGGCGATGGTGTTCCGGATTGGGCCGTTGGCTCCTCAGGAGCAGAGAATTTCCGCGGGCGTATCGAGGTTCGCTCCGGTGTCGACGGGGAAGTGCTGCTGACCATCCCGGGTACGGAACCGTTTGCGCGCCTTGGCAACCACTTTCGGAATGCCGGGGACGTCAATGGGGATGGCCTCAACGATCTCGTCGCCTACGAAGAGGGATCCGGATCGATTTCCTCTGCGGGTCACCTTGTCGTCTTTGATGGGGTGGATGGTTCGACCTTGTTCGAGCGGTTCGGAACCGAGCAGATGCAATTCCTTGGTGCGGGATCGATGGGAGTGGGCGATGTCAACGGCGACGGATTCGATGACGTCTTGTTCGCGGATTCCAGGGCACTGCCCGGGCCGCTCGGGCGCCGAGGCCGTCTGCAGGTGCTGGCTGGCCCAGACGGATCCGTCCTGCACGAAATCCGGGGGAGCGCTCCCTTCAGCATGATGCCCAGTATGACTGGGGCGGCCGGAGACCAGGATGGTGACGGGCTTCCTGACTTCTATGCCGTCGAGGAGTATGACCCGCCGGGACCCGCGGTCTTCGGGCGCAGACTGCGAGTGTTCTCTGGGCGCACAGGGGGGCCGTTGTTCGACCGCGAGAGCGTCATCAACCGGATGTCCCCAGTTGGAGACTTCGATGGGGACGGCCTCCATGACCTGCTGGCGCTCAAGGGGGCGGAGCTAGAGACCCTCTCGATTGCTCGGATCAACGGCAGTGTGCTCTGTCTCGGAGCGATCAATTCCACGGGCAAGGGCTCACGGCTTTATACAAACGGTCAGTTCGCCGCTTCCGCAAACGAGCTCGAGCTGACGATCACCAACCTTCCTCCGCGCAGTCTGACGCTGCTCGTCAGCTCCCCAGCCTATGGCTTCACCCCGATGCCGGGTGTCGGCGGAAACCCGAGCACCGGCGCGCTGTGTGTGGACGGTGGCCCGATCGTGCGGCACGACTTCGCAGGAATCGGTCCCGGGGGAGCGACCACTTTCGCAGTCGATCTCGGAATCCTGCCCGGGGGTCGCTTGTCTACTTCGGCCCTGGCCGGACAGGTACAGGTTTTTCAGAGCATCTACCGCGACCTTGGGGGCCCCGGCCAAACCAATCTCTCGGATGCGATCCTGATTCGCTTTGAATGAGTTACGGGTCCGTCCCGGAGGCGGGCCCGTGGGCAGTGGAGCCACGATCGGACTGACCGCCAGAGGGCGGCGTTGTCCTGGGTCGTACCGCCGGTCGACGTGGGGGGGGCACGTTGGATCGGTCTCGCTCCGATCGGCTCCCTAGCGCGATCTTCCGCGGCGCTCCCACTGGAGGGCGTCGTACAGCACTCATGAGCCGCGGGGAATGCTCAGGCGCAGTGTATTCTCCCCGCGAACGAGTGTCCCGGGCGGGAACTCGGTGGTGACCGTTAGCCGCGGCGGGGTCCAGCCGTTCTGGCCCACGGTCCAAGTGCGTAGCTGGCAGGTCTGGCATTGCTCGGCCCGATGTTGCCTACATACAGGCACGCCAGCGGAAAGAAGGGGAAGATGAGGAGTGCTCGGATGGCCTGCACCGTCCCTCCTCACCCTACACGAGGCCCTGGGGGTCACCAGGTCTCTTGGCTCCGCCTAGCCACATCGTTGACCAGGATTCAGGTCAAAAGGCCGGGCCGGGTGCCTTCGGCCCCCTACAGGTCAATCGCGCTCGATCACGTGCGCTGCGTTCCTCGGGCCGGGTGTTGACCCCGCCTCCGGGCGCAAGGCCCGATATCGGGCATGGTTGATTGGTTCCAACGCCCCTATCCAAATCCCGATGGAGGATGCGGCCTGGTCCGTCTAGCTCAGGGCTTGGATCAGCTCGATAGCTTCCGCGCGGCTTTGTTCTAGGCAGTCCCGTACCCATTCTGGATCCAGTCCGTACTTGTCGCGCGCTTCGCTCATCAGTGGGTCCAGACCGAACTCGGCGACTGTGTCTTGCAGCACCGAGGCAAGCTGGAGTGCTGGCATGGCTTGAGGTCCATGGTGTTGGGTGATCCCTTGGGCTAACTTCTCGGGCAAGCCCCATCTGCGAGCGAGGATCCCACCGACGGTGGCGTGATTCCAGCCAAAGGCGGCTTGCTCCAATTCGGCAAGATCGCGGGTGCGGTCTTGGTTCCAGTTGTTCAAGATCCGGCCGTAAGCACCCGGGCGATTCTGAACCAAGAGCGGCACTGCAATGTCTGCGAGTAGCCCGGTTGTGAAGGCTTCGGCTGAGTATTCGGGGTGCAGCTCGTCCGAGATCCTTCGAGCCAGTGCTGCACGCGTCCCCGCGTCGCGCCAGAATTCTGTGGGATTGAAGGTAGCGGTGGGGGCCGTGGACAGAATGCCCTTCACGGCGACTACGGTCACGATGTGCTCAAGTTCATCAGCTCCCATGTAGGTCACCGCATGACCCACGTCCGTGATCGGGGCACGTACCCCGTAGGCTGCACTATTGACCGTACAGAGGACCTGGGTCACCAGGCCAGGGTCCCATGCCAGGGCTTCGACAACGGAATCCAGGGAACGCTCGGGATCGCGCAGGCGATCCAGCACCCTGCTGGTCATCGTCTGGAAGACCGGAATCTCAAGGGACCGAACGAGAGCCTCCGGGGGACTGGGCTTCTTGGGAGTTCTCCGGAAGAACGACATGGGAGCACCTAGTGGCGCTGCTTCCCGGCCCGGATAGGGAGTCCTGCAGCCAACTCGCCGGTCATGAATTTCGCCGAGGCACTCACCCGGTGCGTCAAGCGGCTTGCCGAAGTCAGAGTGTTCAGGCTCAACGGTTGTTCCCCCGAATACAGGGGCTGGTCTCAGCCTTTGACCATGCGAGTCTCATTGCTATGCACCCATTTGTCTGCGCGGGGAGAGAGCGGGAGCCTCGGCGTGGAGCCAAGCCCCCTCGCAGCTTCCTCATCCCAATATCGAACTCTCCGATCCTCGTCGATTCCCCAGCACACAGAGGGGAGCCGAAGGCAGCGGGAAAGCGCATCGAGAACGCCGTGAATTCTGCGGCGACTTTCGTATGCATCGGATCAAGAACCTTGAGTGAACTTCAGTGAAAGGGAATGCACATGCCGGGTTGGTCATGCCGGCATGGCGTGGATCTGATTGAAAGCCGTACTTCCGGGGTGTCCGGATGGAAGGGAACGGTCGCCCTTCTACTTGGCGCCTTCCTCGCCGATGAAGAAGGGCTCAGGACGAGCAAGCAGGAACCCCTGGATGAGGTCGCATCCTCGTTCCAGAACCGCCGCCATCTCTTCTGGCGTTTCGACTCCCTCTGCGACGGTGAGGATGTCCATTTCCTTGCAGAGGGCCGCCATCGACTGGATCAAACGCGCTCGCGTGTGGTCGTTGTGGAGGCCACGGATCAACCCCATGTCGAACTTGACGACATCGGGCACCATCAGGGCAAAGCTACTCAGGCCGGCGTATCCCGCACCTAGATCGTCGAGCGCAATTTTGTATCCCAGTTCTCTCAGGCGCTCGATTTTCGAGGCCACCATGTCGGACTCGTGGATGGAGCTGCGTTCCGTGATTTCCAAGACAACCCGCTTTGCATACGGCGCTAGGCAGTCGTCGCTGGAGAGGATTCGAGAGTCGCCGAGGCTGTCAGGGTGGACGTTGACGAACAGCAGGGTTCCCTCAGGCAAGGCCTCCAGCCGATCGGCAATGGCTGCGCGAATCGCATAGTCGACATCGGGGACGCGGCCGACAGCCTCCGCCAAACCAAACAAGCGATCGGGATTGGGCACTTCCGGATCTGTGAGCCGTACCAGCGCTTCGTACGCATAGACCGGGCCATTGCCTCCCGTGAAGATCGGCTGGAAAGCCATAGAGATCCCGGCTAGGGCCCGTTCAAGGACTGCTTCGGGATTCGGTGTATCGAGGGGCTGGTTCTCTTTCCATACCTGGAATTCGCGCCGGCTCTGTAGCGAGTCCAGCGCGTCTTGCACGGACTCCGCCAGGTCTTCAGGTCCACAAGGTTTGAGTAGGAAACGGAAGATCTGGCCGTCGTTGATCGCGCGCACAGCGGCCTTGAGGTCGGCTTGGCCCGAGAGGATCATCCTGGCGGTGTCCGGATACTCCTCACGGACGCGGGCAAGGAGGTCCGACCCATTCATGCCAGGCATTCGTTCATCGGACACCACCACGTCCACCGGAGACTCTGCCAAGATCTGCAGCGCCTCCTTGCCGGAGTTGGCCGTCAAGGTCTCGAAAGCAGCCTTGCGCAAGTTGGTGCGGATTCCGTCAGTTACGGAGACTTCGTCGTCAACGAAGAGCACTCGGTGTTTAGATGTCATGCGCTGCGCTTTTTAGAGAGGAGTGAGATAGGAGACAAGACGAGGATGGGTTGCTCCACACCGGAACCACGATCGAAGTTCCGTAGCCGATTGATGAACATGGCGTCGATCAGTTGTCCCTTGGCTGCTAGCAAGCCACCGGACTTTGCGCGAACTTCCTGCTCGATGACCATGCCGGCCGCTAGCTGGTCGATCTGAAGCGAAGCAGATGCCATCCCCTCAAGGCCAAGCTCATAGTCGGAGAGCAAGGCTAGCAGTGGATCGGGGAGGTCAAGGCCCTCTTTGGTCAGCTGCTCTATGCATTCAGAGGCAGAGCCGCTTTTGACCCATTCGCGTTCAAATGCCATTGCTGTGCGGAGCAGCTCTCCGCCGAGAATCTCGGCCTCCCAGGTTTCAGGGCTGCCCACTAGGGGGGCATCTGGTTTGTCAGCCTGCCGAGCAATCATCTTTGCGACGGTTTCTAGGCGGGGGATCGAACTCAGCATTTCTGCCCCACCGGCGGGGTGGTTGTCGATCATCTCGCGCTCCCAATCGAGAAGCTCCGTGCCTGCACAGTCTTTTTCGACGGTCTCCGCGGGAACCGTCACCAGTCCGATATGGGCCAACAAACCAGCGATCTCGAATGACCAGGCATCCTGGAGGTTGAGCTGGCCACAGATGTGTCGCACGGTCCTGTGGATCCGAGACGAGCGGCTAAACGCCTGGGGGTGGATATGCCCCAGGATATCAGTCAGCAAGGCAACGGCCCCTCGCAGCGTGTTTTGAAGCAGGTCCTGCTCGGCATGCAGGAGTCGGTGTTGCTCAGCCGCCGCGTTCAGCACCTCGAGCATCTCTCTGTTCTCGCAGGGCTTCTTCAGAAAGCGGAAGATCGCTCCTTCATTGACCGCTTCGACCGCGGACGAAAGGTCTGTTTCTCCCGTAAGTAAAATCCGGGTGCTGTTGGGGGCCAACTCCCTGGCGGCCGAGAGGAACTTCGCCCCGTTCATCTCGGGCATTCGCATGTCCGAAACCACAACGGCGAACGGCTCGCCGGCCTTCATGCATTCGAGCCCTTCCTTGCCGGACTCCGCTGTCTCGACTTCGAAGTGTCTTCTGAGGATCAAGCTCATCGATCGGAGAAGGCTCGGCTCGTCATCTACGAAGAGCACCCGTGCTTTGTCTTTCTTCATGCCGCGTCAGCATCTTCGTCGCTCTGCGACACAACTCGCTTCCAGTGATCCCAGCGTTCTTGTCCACCGACGGACTCCAGGTAGGCCGCGGACGGGTCCCGATCCAAGACTAGAGCGTTCGCCAGGTGCACCGCTCCCGCGGTAGTCAGCCGGCCATCCTGGCTGGGGATCGGTTCAATGTGGCGTACCACTGCCTCGATGATGACCAGCGGCAGTCCCCAGGCTTGGAGGATGGCGCCTCCAATGTCCGCGTGGGTGCAATCTAGCGATGCATCAAGCACCTGACCCTGAAGGCGGTTCGCCGGTTCAGAATCGGGGTCCGAGTGTTTTTCGGAATCGGCACTGAGCAGGGCGAGGTGCCCAATGTCATGCAGAAGTCCGGCGGTCACCGCTGGTCCAGGGTCTAGTCCGGCATCGTTCGCAATATTGGAAGCCGCATCGGCGACAAGACGGCTATGGCCTAGGAGCCTCTGGATCTCCACATCCACTTCTGGCGCAAGGTCGCTCCAGGCTGAAAAGACCCCAGAGACCAGCACAAGGTCTGCGAGCAGTCTCAATCCAATGGTCGTCGTCGCATCCCGAAGGTCGACGATCACGCGCCGGACTCCGAAGAAGCTGGAATTGGTGAGTTGAAGGACCCGTGCGGCGAGAACCGGGTCTTGCTCGATCCAGTCAACGACCGTAGCGATCTCTACGGCCGGATCCTGCAGGGCTCGCTGGAGGCCTTGGTAGACTTCGGGTGGAGAAGAGAAACCGGAAGCCCGTCCAACAACCCGGCGAACCTCCTCGGTGCCCAAGCGAGCCATCAGGCTCAGGGAGCGATCGATGGTGTCGACCAGAACCTCCCTGGTACAGGGTTTGGACATCCACTGGTGTGTGTAGGGGAGTGCCCGAAGGGTCTGCGCAGCGGATGCTTCGCCCGAGAGAACAAAGCGCAAGGTGCTTGGGTAGAGATTGCTGACCTTGGCGAGTAGCTCAGCCCCGTTCAGTCCCGGCATGCGCATGTCGGTCGTGACCACGTCCACCTCGGTGGTTTCCATGAACTCCAAGGCTTCCTGGGCTCCGCATGCAAAGGCGATGTTCCAGATCTTGCGCTGCTTTCGCAGGGATTGACGGAGCCCCGCAAGGACATCTTTCTCGTCATCGACGAACATGACCGTGGGCCGTTTGGAGCTGTCCATCAGGCTGCTTTGGCCATGGCCTTGCGGGGGAGGACGATCCTGAAGGTCGTGCCCTCACCCGGTTGAGTCTCCACTTGCAGCTGCCCTCCATGCTTGTCAACCACGATTCGTCGCGCGATGGACAGGCCCTGCCCAGTACCCTTGCCGACAGTCTTGGTGGTGAAGAAGGGGTCGAAGATGCGTCCCAGAACTTCGTCTGGAATGCCTGCGCCTGAGTCAGAAATCTCGACCACGATCGATGTCTCCCCGCAGCTCGTCACGATGCGGATCGTCCCGCGATCCTCCGTGCCTTCGTTCTTCTCTTCGATTGCGTGGGCTGCATTCACGACCAGGTTGAGGATCACCTGGCCCATGTCTCCAACGTGGCACGGTATCTCGGGCAAGTCTCCGAGCTTGACCTCCACATCCGCAATGTACTTGCACTCGTTGCTTGCTAGCGTGAGGGTCGTCTCCACGACATCGTTGATCTGGGCTGGCGCCATGGTGTCAGATCCGGGGTGAGAGAAGCTCTTCAGGGCCTTTACGATCTTCGCAACGCACGCGAGTCCATTGGTTGCGCGTTCAAACGCTCCGGGCGCTTCTTCTTCGATGAAGCTAGCGTCTGCTTCTTCTTCGAGCTCGGTCAAGTTCTCGTGGAGCTTGCCGAACTCGGGGCTCTCTTTCCATTTGTCCGAGGCTTCGCGGTAGCCCTGCAGCAGACCTTGGATATCGGTGAAAGCCTCATGCAGGAAGTGCAGGCTATCGCCCACGTACTGGATCGGAGTGTTGATCTCGTGCGCGACTCCAGCAGCCATCTGCCCCAGTGACTCGAGCTTCTGGGCGTGCCGCAGCTCGATCTCCAGCTGCTTTTTCTCTCGGAGGTCCACCCAGACGCATACGTAGCCATCGGATTCGCCGCTTGCTTGGCGCATGACAGACGTAGAGAAGTGGGTGGGTACGATCTCCCCGTCGGCCAACCGTACGTCGATGTCCGCGTCACCGACAGCGTAGGAACCCTGGGACCCAGACCCCGGAAGCTGGGCAACCTCTTCGATTTGGAGCCCGAGGAGCTCTTCAGCGGAGTAACCGAGCATGTCCAGGGCGGCTTCGTTTGCCTGTAGGATCACGCCCTCGGTATCCAGCACAACGAGGGCGCTGGCCATGGCGCGGAGGATGTTCTCCTGAAATTGATTTGCCTGCCGCAGGGACTCTCGCGAGATGAACAGGTCCCGAGTATTCGTCTCGATCATCTCCTCGAGGCCTCGAATCTCGGCTTTGGCCCGTTCTAACCTTCGCTGCAGGACTTGAGCATCCATGGGCTTAGGCCGCTTTCGAAAAGCGGAACTCGAAGGTGCATTGCTCCGCACCTGAGTGGGAACATGCGGTTTCATTCCAGTCGAGCGGGCTGGAAAAGCTCTCTGCTGCGCCTTCCACGAGGCCAACAAAGAGCTGGCAGAACTGCCGCTTCGAATGATAGTGGACGGTCAGTTGATCGGCGCCCGTGTCTTCGTAGGCCAGCCGAGGAAGGTAGGCCTCTGGAAACAACTTCTTGACCTCTACGTGAATCACGCCGTCCACGGTCATGAGGAACTGCTTGAGATCCGACTTGTCCTCGACGAACTGCGGAGCATCTCCCGCCAACTTCTCAAAGAGGTACTTGCCGAAGACGCGCAGTGCATCGGGGAGAGGGATTCCAAGCTTCTGGATCGTGGCCCCGACGATGGCCAACAGGTCTTCGTCTGGGTAGTTGCCCGGACCGAGGAATGGTCCCTGTGTAATGAGGTCCAGTCCGTCGAGAACCTCCTCGTAGACCTCGACGCCCCAGTTGTCGGTTACGAAGGTCTCAAAGTGCTTGAAGATGGCTCCTTTCATATCAGCCTAGCTGTCGAGCCTCGAGCCGCCTGGCTCAACCGTCTGGGCCGAAAGTCGGATTGCATCCCGCGATGGGGACTCATCGAGGTGATGTCAATCGGGCGCTGAGTCGATCGATGACCTGCTACGGACGATTCCGCAATTGATGTGCGTACGGAGGGAGGTCCCGGTCTGGGTTCCGCCCTCACGAAGAGTGCATCCTGGATTCCCTAGAACTGGCGCCTGGGGCGTGGCCAGATTTCCGGCATCCCCGATGCTTGGTTGGCCAAGACGAGCTAGGTCTTGTGGGAGGGGCAGCGGGAATGCAAACAGGGCAGGCCCCGATTGCGGCCCCGTGGGTTCTAATTCCGCCCATGACTCAACCCGTGGAGCGGGCGCTTCTGGCGCGACTCCCCGAACTTGCTGGGGGCTGGCAGCAGGTGTGCTACGAAGTACTGGAGGGGGTGCAGCTCAAGCTCGTCGTGCCGGCGGCTCCTGATCAGCTGCTGGACGACGTCGACGTCCAGGAACGCAATCGCTTCAACGATGCGATGCCCTACTGGGCCTGGGTTTGGGACGCGGCCCCCATCATGGCGAGGCAGCTCTTGCGGGAGCTCTCGATACTGACGGGGCCGCAGCCCTTGCGCGTGCTCGAACTTGGTGCGGGGCTCGGGCTCGTCGGTCTCTGGCTGGGCTCGGCCTTCGGTGATCGGATAGAGCTCACCCTCACTGACTACGACCGCAGCGCTGTGGAAGCGCTCGGCGTGGAAATCGAGCTCAATGGACTCGAGGGGATCGTCCGGGCCGAAGCTCTGGACTGGACAGAGCCCTGGGTGACCGAACGCGGTTCCTTCGATGTGATGATTGCCAGCGACGTTCTATACGAAGCGCGTTCCCATGGGCCGATACTCGACCTCTTGCAGGCTGCCTTGAGGCCCGGAGGCAGTGCCTGGTTTGCGGACCCGGGGCGCCCACGTTCGCCCCTCTTCATCGGACGCGCCCAGGCCCGGGGGCTGATCGCTAAGGTCCTAGACGAAGCGGGCGTGCCCCAAGAACCGGAGAGCGGCTCCTTTCGCCTGTTTCGCGTCCAGCGGCCTAAGGTTTGAATCGACCGGAGCTCGGGCTCGTTCTGTGAGGGTCATGCCAACGAGCTCTTCTAGGCGCGGATGGAAGCCAAGGCGGTGTGGATGCAGCGGCGCATGCATCACTGCTAAGTCCGACCTCGTAGCGCGCTGGTTTGCAAGCCTTCGGCACAAGAGGTACGGGCGCCCTTCGACCCAATCACCAGCCCCATCCCCTTGGAGCAAGGCAAGGGCTTGCTGCAAGTTCGACTTGAGTCCTTCGTTGCCTATCGCAACATCAAAGGGTGCTTTTCGCTGCCGACATGGGGATCTGCGGGTTCTCGCCCGTGGAGTGGGGACTGCTACAAGGTCTGGGGATCGAAGTGGATCACTTGGCTGTGCAAAGAGGCGGGTGGAGTCTTGGACCCCACGTTGCTGGAGCACGATTGCATCTTCACGGAGGGCTATTGCGTCGACGTGGTTGCCGAGTAGGAACCAGCGGTCCATTGAAGCGAGTGAGAAACGTCAAGGTCCAAGGGGCAATCGTCTAGGGCAATCGGAAGGGCAAGGACTTGGGGTGAGGTGAGGGCGGTGAGCCGGCTGCGATTGGCTATTTGGATCCCATAGACTGGAGCGTCGTCGAGTGCATTGAGGCATCTAGCGGGCCCGAGGCGATTCCTAGACCGGTCTACCTCGAAGTCCTGGGGCGGCTTTTTTTGGAGAATCCTGCGACCGGCTGGGTGACTGGGCGGGAAAAGCCCAGGGGCAATTGGTGCCCCTTCGATCCACTTCCCAAATTCCGAGTTCTACTCCGATGATCTCCCTACCCCTATCCTCGTCAGTCTTGCTGGCTGCTGTGTCCCTCAGCACCATGTGGCCAGTCTCGGCGCCTGAGCCCACATCACTGCCCACATCGTTGTCGAATGGTCCAGTCTGCCATGACAAAGAACTCCTGATCAAAAGCATCGACATTGTCGACCATCCGGATCTGGTGGACCCCGGGATGCCGCTGCATTTCGGGACGATCTTCAGCTCTCTGGCTGGTTCCCTCTCCGTGCCAGGCTTTGCCCGCGATTGGTTGACAACTTGGTTCTCGGTCCAGACGGTGAATAAGGACAGGGTCTTTCACCCGGATCAGGTGGCTTCGATCCAGGGGTTGATCGATGACTGGGAGACTGAGGCGGGCGGAATCGGGTCCGAGCTTGACCCGGACTTTGCTCCCTTCCGCTTGCTTGCGATTGTCAACCGGCCTGATCTAGCTCGAACGGTCGATGGCCAGATCGAGACCGCTGGCGAGCTGCGATTGGTGTACTCGCGCTGGAGCGTACTGGGCGGACAGGGCGTAAGTTCTGGAGAGGGTCTCGATGAGCTCTTCATCTTTGAATTTGACGTGCCTGCGACATCCTGCGAGGAGGTCAAGGCCTGGCACCAGGCTTGGCAAATGCTGGGCAACCTTGAGCTGGACTCGGCTGCGTTCCGCTCGCAGCTGACTTGGATGGTTCAGGAAGTCGTGGATCCCGATCCGTCCAACGGTCGTCCGAACGGCAGCAACCTTGCCCAGCTGCGGACCAATCTGTTTGCTGAGGGTTGCCTGACCTGTGATACGAACCACTGGGAACTGCGCGAGTTCAACATTGCTCCCGTACTGGGCGCGATTGGTCTGGGACCACTGATCCCTGTCACGACAAAGCAAACGCCGGATCTCGGATACTTGCGCTGGGCGAACTTCAATCCCAACCTCCCTCACCGGGGATCCCGGCAGGTGCTCGAAGACTGGTTGGACGCCAACGCTGTCGATATCCGCGCTGGCATCCACGTTGTGCCCGAGAGGTTCCCGCTGATTGACAGTGCTCTGATCAATGCGTGGAAGCTTGCCGACCACGACGAATATGTCGCGGAGAATGGCGAGGTTGGTCTGCTTGGCGGTCAAGCTATCAACGATCAGAACGAAACTGCCCAGTTCCCGCCCGGGGGCTTCGGCGCCGCTCGCTGGTGGACTCCGAAGTACCAGCCCTCCAACGCCGCCAACCTAACGGGGAAGGACTCAGATACTCGCCACAAGTTCGCGATCCAAACCTGCGTTGGCTGTCATGGCGGAGAAACCGGTACCGGCGGCACCGGTCGCTTCCAAATGATGACCCCCCGCGAGGTCGGAGAGGAGACATCACTCGCTCCGTTCATCACCGGATTGACCGTTCCGGACCTGATCTTCCCCAATGACAGCTCCATGAATCGCTCCTTCAACGACCTCCGTGTTCGTGAGGCAGCGTACCTCCAGATCCTTGGCATGAACTGCTCCTCGGAATCGTCCGGGAATGGCGGACTGGCGACGATGGAAGCAATCCAGGCGCGCCGGGGGTCGCGGCCCCACTAGTCCGAATTCTATGCCGGGAACGATCAGGCTTGCCGTCAGCCCGATCGTCTCCGGCAGCGAATTCGGTCTCGTCGATAGGGATAGGAGATCCGAGCGGACTATCTGCGGTGAGCCGGCTGTGGGGGAGAGCAAGGTCTTCGTCGAAGCCCCTGCGGTGACGCCGATTGCGATGATGCTGACCGGCATGGTGCGCACGCGAGCAATGCTCTGTGTCGTCATTTCAGATGGCAACATCGATCGATCCATCCGTAGTCGGGTGCCCGATTGAAAACGGGATGCCGGGGCGCGGCCGGCTGATTTCAATCTTCAGGCCCAACGACGATGGGGCCGGGAACCTGAGGCGTACTTCGGGTCTCTTCTCTCGAGCGAAGACTCTCAATCGCCACATGTCGGAGCCGGACCAACGCGACCGCTCTCATGCACTGGAGGGGCACACGAAGATGCCTGCATGCCACGATCCAGGCCTCACTGATCCCCTAATAGGGGGCGCTTTCCAAGCGGGATGAGTACCTGAGAACCAACCACGACGGTAGCTCAGCAGGTTGGCGTGTGGTTGCCCGGATCGCTCTCACAGCAACGAACTGGGCACCGCAGAACTGTTCGTTCGAGTACGTGCCAACCCGAGGTCGCTCAAGATGGAATACAGTGCGGGAATCACCAGCAAGACCAAGACGGTCGTAGCCATCAAGCCGAAGGTCACGCTGATGATCATTCCCTTTAAAGTCTGGGCCTGCACGCTCGACTCGAATAGTAAGGGCACCAAACCCAAGACGGTCGTCATCGACGTGAGGAAGACAGCTCGAAATCGCAGCCCCGTGGCTTGCACGACCGCCTCATGCACAGGGACCCCTTCCTCGATTTTGGTCTTCGCAAAGCGAACCATCAGGATCGAGTCGTTGATCACGATGCCCGATAGGGCAACGAAACCAAGAATGCTGGGGATTGTGAATGGGTAGTGAAAAAGCCAGTGCCCGGAGATGATCCCAATCAGCGATAGGGGAATGAGAACCATCACCAGGAGGGGTTCCGAGTAGCTTCCAAACTGGAAGCTCAGAAGCATGTAGACACCCAGCAGGCCGAACATCATTCCAAGTAGCATGGAGTTCATCGTCTTGCCGCTTTCAGCGGTCTCGCCGTCCAAGCCGATGAAGAGACCGGGGTACTGCTCTTCGAACAGGGGCATGAACTCGTCTCGGAAGACGGCGAACACGGCCGCTGTGCTCGAAACCGTTTGGTCGATGTCTCCTGTTACGGTGACAACGCGGCGGCCACCCGCGCGTGCAATCCGCGACCAGCCCCTCTCTAGCTGGAGCTCTGCCACCGTACCGAGCGCGACTCCCCCTCCCTCTGGGAGCATGATTCGGAATCCCTCAAGATCGTCTAGGTGCCTGCGATCGTCGTCACTCAGGCGAATCTCGACCTCGTATTGATCCGAACCAACCTGAATTTCGTCCACTACGCGGCCTAGGAATGCATCAGCCACTTGGCCAGCGATTGTGTCCGCGTCGAGGCCAAGAGCCCTGGCTTCTGGTTTGACCTGGAGTTGGACTTCCTGCTTACCGCGACGAAGGTCATCGTTCAGGTTCGAGACCCCTTCGATCGTGCGGAACCACGCGGTCATGCTGTCGGCTGCTCGGTCAAGTTCCGATAGGTCGTCGCCGCTTACCTTCACCTCGATGGCTCGGCCGGCGGGGCCGCCAGCTGATGGCTCCATAATCGAAACAGCCAGCGCGTCGATCACATCACCTGTTCCTTGACGCCAGGCCTGCTTGATTTGCTCAAGGCCACTGCTGCGCTCTTCCGTTGTCAGCAGATCCACGGATACCGTTGCTAGATGGGGGCCGGACGAACTGGTGTCGTCATTCACGTTGTAGCGAACGCTCACGAGCTCGACGAGTTTCTTGCCATCTGGCTGCTTGCCGACTTCGACTTCGGCAATTCGGAGCCCCTCAAGAAGCTGCTTGGTCACTTGCTGAGTCCTGACAAGCGGCGTCCCGGGGGGCATCATGACTCGTGCCTCAAGGACATCGCCCTCAGAATTCGGGAATGCCTGGAAGCCCACTCGACCCGATACGATTAGGGCAAACGACGCGATCAGCAACGCGGCAACGACGCCGCTGAAGAGATAGCGCTGCTGGACGACAAGCTTCGTCGCACGCACAACGACCTGCTTGCGAAGCCAATCGAAGGCTCCATCGAAAGCAGCGCGAAACCGAGACTTCTTCGCCGGATCGTAGCCAGCCAGGGAATGGCCCAGGTGCGATGGAAGAATCCAGAAAGCCTCAACAAGGCTCACGATCAGGACCAGCGCTAGGACCACAGGGATAACACCAAGAACCACCCCGATATCACCGTCCAAGAAGGCCAGCGGGCCCAGGACGCACAAGGTGGTGAGGAATGACGACACAACCCCAGGCAGGACCTCCGCGGTCCCGTCAATGGCGGACTGCATGGCCCCCTTGCCCCTTTGCATGTGTGCAATGACGTTTTCGGCAATGACGATGCCGTCATCCATCAGGATGCCTAGCGCAAGCAAGAAGCCCACGAGTGAGATTGTGTTGATCGTCACACCGAGAAGCGCCATCAGGACGAAGGCACCCAAGAACGACACAGGCAGCGACATCACGACCCAGAATGCCAGCCGTGGTGAAAAGAAGAGCCACAGGGTGGCGAACACCAGGAGGATCCCCTGCCACCCATTCGTGATGACGATCTCTAGTTGATCGAGGAGGCCCTTCGTTCCGTCTTGCGTTGTCCGCAGACTGATGCTGCTCGACACACGCGATCGTTCTTCCTCGAGAAAGCTCTGGACGGAATTGGACACGAGGATCGAGTCATCGGCCTTGGCCTTCTTCACAACGACTCGCCCCACCCGTTCCTCGTCCACCTCCACCCGTTCCTCTGGATTCTCGAAGAGGTCTCGGACAACACCGAGCTCTCCGAGAAGGACGTTTCCACCCGCTGCATCCTGACGAACCACGAGGTTTTCCAAGCCGCGCAGGCTCCTTCTGCGCTCCGTGAATCGCAGTGTGAGCTCTGCCGTATCCGACTCAAGGCCACCTGCGGGGCGTTCCACGCTCTCCGCAGAGATTGCAACCGCCACATCCGAGACACTCAGCGAATGCCGCAGGAGTTTCTCTGCATCTAGCTCGACCCGTAGTTGACGATCAGAGAAGCCCTCGAGATCGACGGTGGACACATCCGGGAGTCGTCGCAAGCGGGTGGCCAGATCATCGCAGTATGCATAGAGATCGGTCGAGTCCGAAAATCCGCCGACCAGCACGGCCATGACGGTGCTATCGCGACCAAGCTGGCTAATGACGGGGTCTTCCGTTCCCTCGGGAAAAGAAGTGATCGCTGAAACCTCGGAGTCGATGTCCGCTGCAAATGCAGAAAGATCACTCGGGTCCTCCTTTTCGATGGTCACGATTCCGACGCCGTCCTGGGCCTCGGAATCGATCGACTTGATGCCCTGGACAGACTCTAGCGCGTCCTCAATCGGCCGGCAGATCGACTCTTCGACTTCCTCCGGCGTACCCCCCAGATACACCACCCGGACCTGGACCTGAGAGGGGGTGAAGTCCGGCTTCTGCTCACGCTTGATGGACGGAAGGACTACGACACCTGCGACAAGCAAGAGTGCCATCAACAGGTTGGCCGCTGTCCGGTGTCTGGCAGCAAGTCCAATCATTGCGCTTCTCCATCGCCAGCGGCTTCACGAGCCACTTTCGCTGACAGAGCCCCATCCACGATCGGTGAGATCAGCTGCCCCTCGATCGCAGGTGTCGGGTCGGAGACCACGAGCTGCACTCCCGGCTCGAGGCCACTGCGAACTACCGTAAGTTCCCCCTGGTGAAACTCGATATCGAGCGTCGCCCGCCGTAGCCGATTCTCTGCATCAAGCCAGAAAGCATCGCCGTCCCGAAGCACTTCCCGGGGGATCACGATCGCCTCACGCGGAGCCGCTTGAATTTCGACGCGGCAGAATGACCCCGGGCTCAGAGGGGGACCGTCCGCCGCAAGCCGATTGCCTGGTTCTTGTTCGACCACAACGGTCATGAGCAGAGCTTTGGTTTGCTCATCAAGGCTTTCCCTCACACCTACAACTTTGGCGGGCCATTCGCGTTCGAAGCTGCCGATCTTCGAAATCACGCGGACCTGGAAGATGCCATCGACGAGGTCTTTCGCCTCCTCGGTCTGGTCTGCGAGCATCTTCGAAATGGCCGTACGCTCGGCCTCTCCCAGCAGGCGGAAGACCTGGTCCTGCGGGATTGCCGCGTCGATTCGCAGCGTTCCATCGAAGGATACTTCGAAGAGCTCCTCATTGGGAGCGACGTACTGCCCGACTTCGATCGTAGTGGCCCCAACCGAACCGACGAACGGCGATCGAACGGTGCAGAATTCAAGGTCGCGCTCTGCCCGGGCTAGGCTCGCGTTGGCTCCATCGAGTTGAGCTTGAGTGATGGCGGTCTGGAAGGGGAGAAGCGCCGTCGAGTTCTCGATCCCCAGGGCGGACTGCTTCTGGGCAAGCAAAGTGCGTTGGCTCTGCTCATAGGCGACCCGCGAGGATGCGTCTTTCTGAAGGAGCTCCTCGAGACGCTCGACCTCTCCCTCGAGGACCCCGACAATGGTCTGCTCGATTTTCAGTGAGCGCGTGTTGTTGATCTCTTCTTGCTCGATCTGTTGGAGCTCTCCAGTGAGTCGCGCGACCTCGGCACGGGCCGAGGCAATCGTGATCTCCACATCCGTCGTATCGATCTTCACAAGCAGGGCTCCCGCCTGCACACGTGACCCAGACCGGAGCTCTGGATGGAGCTCAACGATCCGTCCACCGACTTGCGCGATTGCACGCCATGTTCGATCCGCTCTGGCAAGTCCGTAGCCTTCTGTGCGCGGAACCATGGGCATGGCAGCAACGTCGATGACGCGCATCTTGCGTGCGACCTCGGTGCTCTGGGTTCGGGATACCTCTCTGTCGCTGCTGGTCAAGAGAACAAAGGCTCCGATACCAAGTGCCACAGGGACGAGAAACGCGGAGCCGCGCGACAGAAGCTTCAGGCCGTGGTTCATGAATTGGATTCCTCACGAGGTGTCAGTACGTCCTCTTCGGGGTCCCAACTCCCGCCGAGTGCCAGGAACAGGGAGATCGTGTTTTGAGCTATGGCTGCCTCGCTTGCGGCGAGCTGGTCTTGAAGTTCGAGTAGGCCCCGCTGGGTGTCTCGGAGGTTTTGAAAGTCAACCTGACCAGAGCGATAGAGCTGCTCCGAAAGCTCGACCGAGAGCTCGTTTGCTACCACAGCACGCCCCAAGGCTGCAGCTCGGGTCCTCTCCCTACGCAGAGAGGTGATCGCAGTCTCCACCTCCTCGACTGACAACAGTAGCGTTTGCTCGTAGGTTGCCAGCGCCGCTCGCATGCGGGCCCTCTGGGCATCGACGTTGGCCTGGACCCCCCCGAAATTGAACAGGGTGTTGAAGCCGCTCACACCCAGCGACCAACGGCGTGCACCACCATCGAACAGGTCATTCACCTGGAGCGCCTGGCCGCCCAAGGCCGCCGAAAAGTTGAAGGAGGGATAGAGATCCGCCGCTGCAACTCCAATGCGAGCTGTTTCTGCGGCCAGACTGCGCTCCGCTGCGCGGAGGTCCGGGCGATTGCGAAGCAGATTCGCAGGCAGCCCAGAAGAAACCTGCGTCGGACCGATAGGAATCGGCTTCACGGCGAGCAGCTCGTCGCGAAGGTCGGCGATTGGACTTCCAAGGAGGACTGCCAGCCGGTAGATGGAGCGATCCAGGTCGACTTCGAGGGTGGGGATCGTAGCCTCGGTTGTAGCGATATTCGATTCCGCCTGAGCGACGTCAAGGCCGGAGACCTGCCCGGCATCCCGTCGATCCGTGGCGTACTTCAGGCTTCCCTGCTGCACGGCGAGGTTGGCGCTTGCAATCGTGAGTCGCCGCTGGGCAAGGCGCACGTCGACGTAGGCGGAGGCCACGGCTGCGTGCACGCTCGTCATGACGCTGCGGTAGTCCTCGACGAAGGTCTCGAAATCTGCCGTCGCAGCCTCAATGGAGCGCTGTACGCGACCGAACACGTCGATCTCCCAGCCGACGGATAGACCGATGTCGTAGACCCATACCGGCCTCGAGTTCATGCCCGTCGTCGCGCTGCTAAGGTCGCTGCGAGTGGCGCTTTCAGAGACATCGACAGACGGATATCGCCTGACCGAAGTGACGCGCAGAAGTTCGCGCGCCTCAGCGATCCTCTCGAAAGCCACCCGTAGATCGAGGTTGCCCGCGGTCGAGCGCTGGATGAGGTCGGTGAGATGCTCGTCGTCGAACTGTTTCCACCACTCAAGAAGATCCCCATCGCTGCTATTCGCCTCTTGGGCCCAATTGGCAGGAGGGGAGAGAACCGGGCGGACGTAGTCCGGGCCAACAGCGCAGGCGGCAAAGAGGAAGGCGCCAGCGGTAGAAGCCACCCATCTAGTTTTGGAATAGCACGTCATTTCGTGTCCAGGAGGTGTGCGGTGGTCAAGCGTGCAAGCTCAATACCAGCGATACGGGTCACACAAGTCAGCTGAGCGCCTACACCGCACCGGATGGCGTGATGGATCTGTGGCGCTCTGTCGGCCTAGGGGATCACCGCCTCAACAGAAGGCTCGGGTCCCGGAGGGCCGCCGCCAAGGTTGTTTCGAAGCTGACGAAGGCTGCTGTGCGCGGCACGAAGTTGAGCTCGGCTGAAACCAGCGACCAGGGTTCGCTCGACTTCTTTCACCACCCGTCCCACGAGCCTGCACTTCTGGCGCCCCTTCCGCGTGAGGGAGACCCGCGACACACGCTCGTCATTGGGATCGGGGTATCGCGCGATGAGCCCTTCAGCTTCCATGCGCTTCAGAATGCCGCTGACCGTTGGAGCGGAGACTTTCATTGCTGATGCGAGTTCTTGCTGCTCGTACCCATCCCTGTTCCCCAGAACATGGAGCACTCGCCCCTGCGATGGGTATAGGCCGAAGCTCTCAAACCCGGCCCGCAACTGGTCGTCCAGCAGTTTTCCGGCGTGCTGAAGCAGAACCGTCAATGTGAACGACTCGGGGCTCGACTCCTGGTTCGGCTGTTCCATAAGGTTAGCACGCTAACTAAAGGATCGAAAGAGCGCAAGGGGGCCCTGGCTGCCATTGAGAACGACAGGAGGCCGGGCGGAGTCACCGACCAGTGGACTTGGGCCATTCGGGAGAATTCTCGGGTTCGCGCCTGGTCTGGGCGTCTTTGGTGAGGTCGTGAACCCGGCGAGGCTTGGAATCGGTGATTCGATGCCTAGGGCCGGAGGCCAGCACGCCGTGGATCGCTGAATCCCCTCCCAGCTGCTTGGGTTCGCCCAGGGCGCTAGGGGGTCCCGGCGGGCTGCCCTCTTCCTATCAGGCGCCTGGCGGATCCGTAGACATGGGCGCGAAATCCCCCCATGGTCCAACCCAGCAAGAAACAGCGCTTCGCTTTGGCCTTCGCAGTCCCGATTCGTGCACTCCTCGTGTCTGCCTGGGCTACCAAGAGTCGCGGGTCACTACGCCAGGGACGGCAGCGGTCTTGTCGTGATGGGCTTCCGTGCCGTCCGCACAGGAGAGAGGCGAACCCACTGATCGTTCAGGCACTGGTTGGGATACAGGGAAGCCGAGCTTCGTAGTGGAGGCGCAGGCAAAGGCCTTGAAAGCCCCATTCAAGGAGATCAGCGCATGCGGTGATCTCCTGGAGGGTCGCTTCCCGATCAGAGCGACCGGCGGGTGGGGGGGGGCTGGAGGCTGGGCGCTGCCTTGGGCACGTGGCTCGTGGCTCCGGGCTCGGGGCTGCCTTCCAGTTGGAATCCCCCCCCGTAGGACGATCCGGCGTTCTGGTGGGAATCTCCGCCGTTGTGGCGCGCTAGAATCTCGGAACGATGGCCACCGCCCGCAGTCGGCGCTCCCTTGCGCAACTCTTCCTTGTTTCCGTGCTCTTGCCCGGTGGGTGTTCGGATGGAGGGCCGGCCCAAGTGGCCCCGGCGGCGGAAGCGCCAAGGCCGAACTTGATCGTGATCCTGACCGACGATCAGCGCTACGACACCCTTGCGTGCAACGGTTCGAAGGTTGTTGAGACCCCGCACCTCGATCGACTAGCCCGCGAGGGAGCTCGCCACACACGCGCCTACGTCACCACGTCGCTGTGCTGCCCTGCGCGCGCGAGCCTCTACACAGGGCTCTACGCCACCACCACGCGGATTCGCAGCAACGAAGACGATGTCCCGTTTCTCGCCGAGCATCCCGACCTAGCTGAATTGCTTCAACAGAGCGGGTATGCAACGGGGTTCTTTGGGAAGTGGCACATCCCCAACCCGGACGCCGGGCCACAGCCGGGATTCGATCGGTGGGTCAGCTTCGAGGGGCAGGGAAGCTATGTGGACGAGCGCTACAACGTCGATGGCGTCCGTCAGGTGATTCCGGGGTACAACACCGATGTATTGTTCGATCTGGCGATGGACTGGATGTCGGAGCAAGGGGATCGCCCTTACTGCGTGGTCCTCTCCCTCAAGAATCTGCACCGCCCGCCAGTTCTCCCCGAGCGGCACACGAACGCGCTGGCGGGGGCAACCCTTGCGCCGAGGCCCAGCACGAATGAGCCCCTTGAGAATCTGCCGAAGACACTGCAGCGCGCGAGCCAGGGCAGGCGCAACGGGGACCTCGACGAAAAGGGGAGCTGGAAGTCGCAGGTGCGCGGGTATCACGAGTTGGTGCTCTCGATCGACGACAACGTGGGACGCCTGCTCGACCGGCTGTCGACAGAGGAACGCCTCGAGCAAAGCGCGATCTGCATGACCAGCGACGGTGGATTCCTGTGGGGAGAGCATCGGCTCTATCGCAAGCGCGCGGCCTATGAGGAATCGGTGCACGTCCCGATGCTCTGGCGTTGGCCGGCGGGCATCGGCGCGGGATCGGAGCCCGCGGGCCTGAGTTTGAATGTCGACATCCTGCCGACCCTGTTGGAGATCGCTGACGTGGAGATCCCTTCCGGTCTCCATGGCCGCAGCCTGGCTCCGCTTTGGTCCGGGGACGATGACGGGTGGCGGCCCGGGTTCACCTACCTGGACGGCTGGGGCAAGGTCCTCGATGGACCGATCGAGTTGGCCTGGGTCGAGGCACGCTTCAAGTACGTGCGTTATCGCCGCATCGAGCTGGACGAACGACTCTTCGATCTTGAGGTGGATCCCGACGAGCTCCATGACCTCAGTCGAGATCCCAGCCATGCAGCCCGCATCGAGGCCATGCGCGGGGCCCTACGGGAGGATCTGGCACGAATTGGCGGCGACCCACGTTGGGTAGACGAGCTGGCCAAGAACGTCGACTGAGGCGCCAGGACGTGGGGCGGCTCGGTGGAAACCGGAAGCTGGCCAAGGGCCTACGCAGGGGGTGCAAGCGGTCGCCGCGCGAGTCTGCGGGCCCAGCGGGTGGCATAGATAGGCTGAGCCCTATCACCCTGCAGGGCAGGGTGGCTTGCGTACAGCTGAACGAGGGAGGCCTCTGGGGAATCAGGGGCAAGCGCCTGCGACAGACGCCGCCCCCAGCGACCACCCGACCCTCGAGCGCACGGAAGCGCCAAGCCTTGCTCGAGGAGATAGCCGATCCAATCGAAGTCCATTGTGCGGCGGCCCCGCTTGGTGACCCAACTCTCCGCTTGTGCGAACGCCAGGGGTCATGACGGCGAGGTCCCTCCGGCCCGATTCGAACTGCAGGCTGGACTACATCCCCTTGGTGACGGTGTAGGGGAGAGAGAGATCTCCACTCAGAACTTCGTATACCTTGTAGACGCCGAGCATCGGCCGACCAGGATCGGATGCGTTCACCTGCATGTAGGCGGCGACCGTGTCGAATTGGAATTGAGCCTTGTTCGAGACGCGATAGAGGGGGACGACAACCCTGAGCGTGTTGCCATTGGTGGTGACCCCGAAGCCCGGCGAGTCCATGTACATCGGCATGCCCGGGTTGGTGGGGGGGAGCTTCACGCTGCTGTCCTCGGGGTCGAACTGGCGTACGCTCAGCCCACCGGCGACACGCGTATCTTCACCGAGAAGGACCCAGTGCGGGTGCCAGATGACGCCGTCGTTCGCGTAGTCACGATCCGCATCCTCATCGAACAGCGGAGTGTCGTCGAAGTCGGGGTGGCTCGTCACGGCCAGCGCAACGATCCCCTCAGCGTCGCCGAAGCCGACGTCCGCTCCGCTCAACGACGTTGGGAAGACGTAGCCTAGAACAGGAGCGCCGTCCATTCCTCCGTTCGCCTTGGGCACGGTGCGGCCCGCGACGCCCGCAACTTTGACTTCGAAGACGAGAATGCCGAGCTCCGGAAGGTGGCGGACAGCCGAGCTCGTCAGGTCCAGGTCGCTCGAGGCCTGTACTGGGCGTGCGGGCCTCCCGGCCGGGTCTTGGGTTTCGTGGACTGCTGTGGGCGCAACAGCAGACTTGTTCACGTTTGTTGTGGTCGCGGCGCAGCCCATGAGAAGGGTCAGGCCTGCGGCGGTTAGAGAGGTTTTCATGTCTGGGCTCCTATTGGGGTCGTTGGTTTGGAGTCGCGATGTGCCGCTCTCGCGGGGTGGTCACCACTCCTACGGCTATGGATCTACTTCAAGGCAGAGAGATCTGCGCCATGGTTGATGTGGATGGTTGCACTGCTCATTGCGAGCGCCGGGACTGACTTGACTCCGGCTTGCTCGGTCTCGACGCACGCCGGGCACCCTGCCTGGTAGAAGGCTGCCTTGGCGGTCATTGGTGTTCTCCTTGAGGTTTGGTTTGCTTCGTCGCCGATGCAGCGGCGACTTGGCCGGGTTGTTGTTCCCCTCGCAATTCTGCGAGAAGGGTCCCGATCTCAGCGCCGACCTGCATATCGGTCACTGAGCCGAAGTGGTGTGCTCGAAGGCGCCCATTGCGGTCGAACAGGAGCAAGCTTGGTGTGCCTCGCAACTTGAATCGCTCCATCGTTTCCGGCAGGTGAGCCGTGCCAGGGCGATCGACGCCAATAGGAAAGCGGAGGCGGTACTCGTGAATGAAGGCCTCAAGTGCGTGAGGCTCCATCGCCTTGTGATGCTCGAAGACCGTGTGGATGCCAACGACGGCCACTTCATCCGAGAAGGACTCTCGAATCCGCTGAGCCTGGGGGATGCCGTGGGAGACGCAACCGGGGCAGAGCATCTGGAATGCTTCGAGTGCAACGACACGCCCACGCAAGTCGGCGAGCGCTAGGTCGCCATCGTGGTTGAACCAGCTGTCGACGGACCATTCGAGCAGTTCGTGCTCCGTGTTCTGACTCATCGAGAGGGACCCTCCCCTTCGAGCAATGACGGGTCGATCGACGTGCCACCAAGCAGCGCTTCTGTGAGCAGAGGTTGCAGCTCCGCATCCGCGGGCTCCATCTCTCCACAGTCAATGCGGAGGTCAACGTCAGCGATCGGCGCTTTGATGTATGCGCAGTGATGGGTCTTTTCCTGACCCGGGTAGAGATTTGGTCGAAAGAACCGGCACTGCGCGCACATCCGCGATGTCGGCACAGCGTCTTGTTCTTGGAGGCTTCGAATCAAGGCGGTGAGGCCCCGTAGGAAGGCACCCTGGTCGCCGCTCGGGATCGAGTGGGCGGCGGCGACGACCACATTGGGCCACTGCGCTGAGCGTTGCGCTTCGCGACGACCCTTGCGTGTGAGCTTGAGAGCAACCGCCCGCCCATCCGAAGAGTCCGCGTCCTTCCGCAGGAGCTCCTTTCGCTCCAACGTCGACACCGCTTGGCTAGCGGTCCCCTTCGTGATCGACAGCTGCCGCGCGACGGTTGAGACCGAGATCGCTCCAAGGGACGCCATCAGAGCGAGGATCTGTGATTGCGTCGGCGTCAAGCCTCGCTGGCCCGATGCCTGCCAGGCCTCGTGGCGCAGGACCAGGGACAGCTTCAGCAGTCCTGTGACGATCTGAGCTGATGCGCCGGTCGGGGGGTCGTTCTTGCTCATGCGGATAGTGTGGACTCCAAACTAAAGAGGGTCAAGCTCTGGAGCTTGTGTGTCTTGCGCTCATCGTGTCCTGGGTACGCATAGCGTGGAGTCAATTCGAGCGAGGCCCGAGCCCCCGAGTGCATGCAGCGGCTCCAGTGGCGCGTGCTTCATGGCGGAGTGCCCGGTGGGGGTGGTGCCGAACGGAGAGTGCCCTATGGATGAGGCGTGCTCTGTCGTGCTCAGTAGGGAGCTCAACCGTCAGAGCTGCGCTCTGACTGGCCTTCAGCGCCATCCATTCGTCGCTTGCGCGGCATCCGGGCTGTCAGGCTGCTTGAAAGGCCCGACCTATCAGCGTGAAAGGGGGATCAGGGCTAGAGGCCTGGCCGAAAACCCGCCAATGGGCCGATTCGTGGGCGCCCCGATTGGTTTCCTTGTCGACAGGTATGGAAAGCGCCTCCCCTTCAACGGGAGCTCTTCCTCCCTGACAGCCTCCTGAGCTTCTTCGATGCCAGCGTCCAGGGGTGCCGCCGGCAGGGTCTAGCAAAGTCGAGGACTCTCGCGATCTCGATTGATACGACGCTCATCCTTGGCCAGGGGGCGGTCAAGGACACCTACAGCTTGGTTTCAGATGGAATCCAGCGCGTTGTCGAGGAGGCCGTCCGGCCGAATGGATGGGGCAAGGCCCAGCTCATCGAAGAGAAGCAGCTAGAAGGGCACCTTGGGCCCAGCTTCAAGGGCGAAGCGCACCTGGACTGGCCAGATCGAGAAGAGCGCAGTGCGCTCCTGGCGTGGCTCGCCGCCGATGCCCGCAAGGCAATCGAGATTGCGCGACGAGGACTCACGCGACCAGCCAGGCGGGCTCAAATCAAGTCGGGCGGCCTCGCTTGGCCGAACTGAACGGCGGTGGCGTGGCATCCGAGTGGTCTCGCTTGGCCGAGCTACGGGTGGTCTTGATACCCCGAGCTGTGACCCCCCGGACTGTTCACGGACCTGACGCTCGGATGACTGCGGGCCCGCGGTGCCCAGGACCTGAGAGCAGCAGGGACGGATGGGCCGGAGGAAGAGGGGGGCGCTTGCACCAACTCCTGCCCACGGTGGCCCTTCCGTGTCCGCTCCTGTCCATTCGGCAGGCTCGCGGGACTCCGAGGGAAGTGAGGCCGAAGCGGGGCTGCGGGGATCACTCGACTGTTTCAGGCCCTAGAGGATGGCGGAGGTGGAGGGATTCGAACCCCCGGTCCCGTGAAGGACGTCGGTTTTCAAAACTGCGATGGGGGAGACCTTGAGTTCCTCGAGGGCAACGGCTCAGGAGTGGAGCCCGTGATCACTTGGACGATTTCTTTCGCTGACTAAATGGATGGTGACGCTGAAGGGCAGCTGGATTGAAGGAGGGATTCGGGAGTCGTTCGCGGGTTCCTGAGGGTGAAGCTCATTGGCGTCGTTGCATCGATCTCGTCAGAGACTTGGAATGGGTCCCCATGCGGAAAGCGATCCGGGTCATAGGAGGCCTGATGCCTAGGGAGCGTCGGTCTTCACCAGGCGCACGTGAACATCGGGGTGATAGGCGTCGGCGGGCACTGCGTGAACCTGTGACTCGAGCCCTTGCAGTCCACCCAAGGGAGGGGCAGTCAACACCAATGCCCGCTTGCCTGTCCCCGGTATTGGCATGCTGGACCAGTACTTCTGCCGCCCCTCAGCCAGCAGCCCGCGACGGTAGGCAATCCACAGTTCTCCAACGCTTGGAAGTCGACAACCGTGCATTCGAGCCGTTTGAGCGGCATGAGCCCACGGGATCACCAGATCGTCCTCGGATCTCCTTTCGACCTCGTGATACCGAAGCAGCGGAAGCATCTGCGCCGAACTCAGGACCTCTTCAAAGTCCTCTTTCCTCAAGTCCTGGGCAGCAATCAAGAACGGCCTGGGTGTTTCGTAGCCTGCCTCGATGGCCGAGCGGACTTCCACTTCCGTAGGAATCACCGTTGTGAACTCGCGATCGGCGGCATTGGATAGATCGCGTGCCTGGATCCTCGCGGTCAACTGCAATGGCCAAATGATGAGATCCTGTTCCTGTCCAGTCTCTTGCATGATCACGCGATACTCTCCGACCGGCAAGCGCAATGGATCCTTCACGGGAGTGAGGGGTGGAAAGTAGGTCGCTGCTACCTGGAACAGTCGGGCGTCCTTAGGAAGCCATACACGGCAAAGCGGACTGACGTCTGTCCCGTAGGATTCGACTTGCTCGATTGTGTTCCAGGCTCGAAACCAGTCCTGATGAACTGAGGCTAGGCCGCGGCGCTGGTCGGCCAGAAACGTGGTGGCAAGGGCCGTTTCTGTTGCGGCGAGCACACACTGCTGGACTCTGGCGGCCCATGCTTTCTGAAAGACGGACAGAGGGGCGAGCCAGTTCACGGGGCCGCTCTGGGCCAAGACAGGTGCGCGTCGAGAGCGAAGCTGGTCGGCCTCGCGCATCGTCTTTGACCAGAGATCCATCAGCTCGCCGGGCGTATCGAGTGCGGCGAGGGTCGCATTGGCGGATTCGATGCGCTGCTCCCAATCCGACAAGGCAGAAGCGAACTGCCGAGCCTCAAAAGATGCGATTCCGATTCCAAGCCCGAGTAGGGCTAGGATGATTGCGCACCATTGGAATTCCCTTCGCCGGAGGATGCGCCGGACCATGGAGGGAAGCCCAGGCCCGCTGGCCTGCAAGGGGCGATGATCCAGGAAGGCCTCAAGGTCGTCCGCAAGCTCCCTCACACTTGCGTATCGATCTTCAGGGCACTTTTGCATGCTCTTGCGGCAAATCCAGTCCAACTCCGGAGGGATTTCTATTTCGATGGTGGAGGGGGGACTGGGGTCGGCGCGCAACAAGGCCTCCAGAGTTGCCGCGCGAGTGGGGCGGCGAAAAGGGTTACCAAGTGCGAGAAGCTCGTAGAGGACGACTCCGAGGGCGAATTGATCCGAAGCTGCGGAGGCACCAACCTGTTCGGTGGCCGCCTGCTCTGGGGCGAGGTAGGGCAGGCTCCCGACGAATTGGCGAGAGGTGGGATCCTCACTGCCTGACCAAGACCTATGGGCCAGGCCAAAGTCGATGAGGTGGGGGGCGTGCCCATGGGCGAGCAGGATATTCGAGGGCTTGATGTCGCGGTGAAGGACGCCGCAGTCATGGCAGGCCTCCAGGGCTCGTGCGATCTGCAAGATGCACGTGACTCGGGACTCGATCGTTCGAAGGCGATCGCTGTCTCTGACGAGGTCATCTGGTGGGACAGAACCCGGCGCCGTCCGGAGGGAGTCGATAGCTGCCTCCAGATTGGGGCCGGGAAGGTACTCCATGGCGAGTACTTGGCGTCCACCATCCTCTAGGATGCCGTGAATCTTAGGGACAGCGGGATGTGCCACCTGCATGAGCGCGAGTGCCTCGCGTGCGTTGGTCCCTACCGATGACTCCCCGGGGTGCAAGCACTTCAGGGCAACCAACCCGTCGAGTTCCGGGTCACGTGCGAGATAGACGAGGCCCGACCCCCCGGAGCCGAGCATCCGAACAATCGGGAAACCGGCAACGGTATCTGGCAGGACCTCATCTTCCACCGGTTCCTGGTTGCCCAGAAGGGAAGCTGCAGGCTCGAGCATACCGAGTAGGCGCAGGCAGCCAAGGAACTCCTCCCAGCGTTCACCGACCTGTTTTCGGTAGTCCTCCGGTGCCCAAGGTTCATGACGCTCTTGGGCGAGAACGAGGTCTCCTAAGGCCTCTTCGACAGGGTCGGGAGGGAAGCTGGGCTCTTCAGTCGTTTCGCGGTAGATCAAGTTGACGCTGCATTTCCCGAAGCGCACCCCCGATCATGCGACCGATGGTCCTTGGACTCACTCGCAGGCTTTCTGCTAAGGAGTCGATCGTTTCGCCGTTGAGGAACCGGCGCGCCAAAAGGGATTTTTGGTCTTCGGGGAGTGTCGCCAGCGTCTGCAGCATGTCAGCCAGCTCTGAGGCCGCCTCGAGTTCGGCCTCTGGACTCAGCTCTTGACTGACCGGTTCCGGAGATCCCGGCTCCCCGGACAAGAAGACCCGATTGCCGTCAGGGCGCGTGGAGGCTTCCAAGGCGCGCAGCTTTGAGACCAGCTTGTTGCGGCCGATGGCGAGGACCCATGATCGAAGAGACCCTCGGTGTTGGTATTCAAAAGTCGGCAACCTGTGGATGGCGGCCAGCATGGCGGACTGGGCGAGGTCGCGTGTTTCGATCAAGCTCCTGTAGCGCTGGGGGACAAGACCATGGAGGGCTGCCTCGAGCTGCGGACGGATACGCTGATCGAGGGCGTTCCAGGAATCCGTCCTGCCGGCACGGATCTCTTCCAGGTGGTACTGCGTTTCGTTCACGGTAGATGGGGGGGAGAAGTTGCTCACGCAGTATGCCCCCTACGGAGGGAAACGGGGAGCCCCCCAGGGGGCTCCCACTTCCTACGTGCCCTCTACAGGGTCATTGCGGTCTGTATGGAGAGGCGTACCTCGTCCATAGATCCGTGTTGAACCGTCAACTGGTCTTGTCGGATACACACTTCCCGCGGCACCCCATCGACGATCCGAACGATGTAGATATAGTCGTCCCCGAGCTCAAGGGTGACTTGGTCAAACCGTTCGTCGAGTGTGTCGCGCAAGGTCTCAGGGTCCATCGCTTCGTTGCCGAGGAGATCCTGTACCGTTACGCAGACCCAGGCGATTTGGTGGACTAGCGTGTCCGCTTGCAGGTCAGCAGCTTGGGTGTGGACGGGGATCCGGGTGATGTCCGTGATCGTGGACAGCACGGGGGCTGTTCCGGACGATGAAGTCGGAGACTCTTCGGTGGAAGCGGACAGAGAGGTCGCAAGGGAAAGGCCTAGGGCCAAGAGAAAGAAACGGAAGCAAGTCATTGGGCTCCTTGGAGTGATTTCGAACAAAGGCGCCTGCTGGCGCGCCTATGGACTGCTCCACTCCCCGAGCGCTTTCGCAGGAATCGTTGAATCGCTTCTCGTGTCCGTTCTTCTCCAGTCTCCTCGAGCATCTTGCGTAGGCGGGTCCGCAGCACGTTTCCGCGGTTGTGGAACGAGCGAAGATGGCTTTGAGCCTCCTGGTATTTCTCAGGATCATTGGCGCTTGCAAGCGACGCCTTCAGCTGCGATGCGCGAACCGGATCCGTGCGCTCTGCGACACTCGCGGCGGAGTTTCCTCGCAGGAGGGCAATCAGCATGCGCCGGTTGGTCGGTCGAAACTTGCGTAGCTCCGCTCTCAGGGAACCAAGAAGCGCGACGTGGGATTCCCTGAGGGTTCCCTGGAGGTGAGGATCGCTCTCGTCTTCTACAAATTCCAGGTACTCGCTGAAGGAGATCGGATCGCGTGCTCTCGTGCGTGCCAGGGCCGCTGCATGACACCGAGCAAGCCAGTTCAAGAACCCATTCGGATTCCCAAGGTGCAGGGAGCTTGCGCCCGTCCACAGGCGGATCAAGATGTCTTGGGCCCCATCGTCGAGATCCGGGCCCCGCACTCCCAAACGCGCCAGGGTTCCCCGGATGCGTCGCTCGACCTGCCTCCAGGTACCAATCGAGACCTCCGTTCCTTGGATTAGCCCAAGAAACAGAGTTTCCGCGCCTTTTTGCGCCCATGGCCCTTTCGGGGGCCGTTCTTCGGTGTATTGCACCGGCCACCGAGGCGGCGACCGGAAGGGAGCGGGCCTGAGACCCGACTCCGCTAGGATCTACGCACGCATGAGCCGTTTATTCGATGAGTTCAATACCGAATCCAGTTCCGCCGCCCAGGCGGGCCCATCTCTTTCTCGACGAAGCGGACAATCTTGGTTTTGACCAGGGGTGGGCAGCCCTGGCGGGCTTTGCCGTAGATGCGGATCTGAATGCCATTCCTGCGGGCATTGCGTTGGATCCTTTGGATCCTTTGGATCCGGGGGAGGAGGGCGGCGGAGAGTACGAGTGGTTGATCGATGAGCCCTGGGCTCGCGCGATTTGGCGGATTCCCCATGCTCGGGATCGTCGCCAGAAGGCGGAACCCGAACCATTCGAGCTGATGCGGCAGGCGGCCCAGGGTGGGTTGCGGGACGCCCGCTGGTTCGTGGTCTACATCGACAAGGGGGGGCTCGATGCAGCCCAGGCCCATCATCTGGGCGACGTCCTGCTCGTCTCCACCGTGGTGCGTCATCTGGGCCTCAGGTCCTCCGACGAACTTTGCGTGCACGCCGAGCACCGTTCGAACTATGACGGGCCGAATCGTATGCAGGCCTATCTGAGTGGTTCCATGGCCAGTTTGGAACGGGTGTTCGGCCGGACTGCGGCGCTGCCAAAGTTGCGTGCAGGAAGGGCGAGTGCCGAACGCAAGTCAAAGGTCGGCCCCATGTTGGATGGTTTGGGATGTGGACTCGCAGATCACGCCCTGGCGGATCTGGGCCGGTTGTTCAGAGGAAAGGACGGGCCTCCCATCGAGGCTATCGAGGAAAGGGCGGCCTCTTGGGGCTTCCGTCATGCTCCCATGGTCTTGCTCCTCCGTCAGTCGCCGGGGACTGACGGGGTTGGCACGCTGCTCCGGCTTCAGGCTGGGGACTTGGATACGATCGACTGGTCGGCGGTGGCCGATTTCGCAGTCCCCTCCAAGCCCATCGGGAGCCTGGTTGAGGCGGCTAAGGATCCCATGCCCGCTCGCGCCGCGCGGCTCCAGGCGATCCACGATCAACTTGGGCCTCGCTTGGAAAACCCTGCGCGCTCGGTCCAGGGGGCGGCGGCCTTTGCCCGCGTCGCGCACCTCCTAGAGATCACGGGCAACTGGCTAGAGTCGTCCGAGGAGGAGATGGATGAAGCGCTCGTGCGGCGCCACCGGTTTCTTCAGGGCCGAGCGCTGACGCACGCAGGGCTCTCCGAGCGAGCTCTACGCTGCCTGGCGGATCTGTGGGGCGATGCTCCGGAGGTCCCGACTGAGCCCGGTGGCTTGTTCGAGTGGCTGGAGGTGCTCCAGGCCCTTGTCGTGGCGTCCACCGACCAGCGCGATTGGTCCAGGGTCGGCGACTTGACCGATCGCGGTTTGGGCTGGATCGCCCAATACCTCGGTGGGTTTTCCAAGGTGCCGCAGCGCGCTGCGGTTCTTGGGGCCCTGGGCCAAGCCAGGGTCTTGGCGGGCAGAGAGCGTGAAGCACTGAAGCACTTCCATGGACAGGTCCAGGACATTGTTCAGCCCTTCGATTCTTCCTACCCCGTGACTTGGGCGTTGGTGGCGATCGGGCGCTGCTTGAACTTGGTGGATCGCGATCGTCTCCCCGAGGCTTGGGCCGAGCTTGGTTCGGGTTCCCCTACAAGCGCCTGGCATTGGGGCTCTGACCCCCTGACCAGCTTGCTTGCTCATCAGCTAGAGCAGGGCGTGCCGGACGCTGCTGCGAGCCCCTTCCTGTTGTGGGGGTGGAGTGAACTCCTGGCTGGAGCAGCAGGGGCCAACCTTGCTCCTCTGAATAGGCTCGAGCAGGTTGCGGAACTCGTAGGGACGGCTTGCAAGGACCCCTCGTCCCTCGGGCCAGCGCTGCATCTTCCCTCCCTTGTGGCTCGCAACTGGGCGACCTACTTGGCGCGGATCGGCGAAGGGGAGTCCGCGAGGTCCGCTTTCGAGTTCGCTGACTCCCTTGCGCTGCAACTTCCTGGTGATTGGAGCCTTGCCATGTCTCCGGTCCTGCACGCCATTCGGTTCCGAACCCACTTGCAGGGCGCCTGGGTTCTGCCCGAATTCGTCGACCAGGGGCTCGCAAGCGAGCTGCGCGGGCTGACGGATGGCCAAAGGAGTGATGATGCCTCCGAGGGCCCCGACGGGCCGGGCTGGTCTGCCTATTGGTCGGTGGCCCATGCTGCCTTGCAAGTCGGGGGCGATCCTCGGTTGGGGCTGAGCAGGGGAGGCTATTGACCAAAGGGGGTCATGTGGCAGTCGCGCCCACCAAGGCCACGCGGGGCCAAGGGGGCAGTCCTCGGCCCCCTTATCCTCCCCTGAGCTGAGGTGAGCGACCCGGGAGAGGAACCTCGGGCAGAGCGATTCGACAAGCCGAGAGGCAAGTCTCGGGTGGAATCGATCAGCTGTGGATGTGGGACAGGGACCCGTTCCGTCAGAGTCGCTCCAGGGCCTCTGCTTGAGCTCGTTTAGCTGCCTCCAATTCGGCATGGGCGATGCGACCAAGTAGGCCCCCCGTCGGAGGGGTTTGGGGTCTACGGTTTCAACTGCCTCTAGTTCGGCATGGGCGATGCGACTCCCAAACTGGTGAATCCGTGACCGTGCTCAAGCGTACGTTTCAACTGCCTCTAGTTCGGCATGGGCGATGCGACCTTGCAGGAGCTCAGCAAAGGTGTGCTGACTGCGATCGTTTCAACTGCCTCTAGTTCGGCATGGGCGATGCGACCCGAAGAAGCTGTGAGAAAAAATAGCGAAGCTCACGGAGTTTCAACTGCCTCTAGTTCGGCATGAGCGATGCCACCTCCTGAGGCCAGCTCGGGGACTCCCACGCCTGCGTCTTGTTTCAACTGCCTCTAGTTCGGCATGAGCGATGCGACGGCCGCCATCGTAAGCGATTGCAGGAGCATAGGTTATCTAGCCTCTTTGCCCAGTTCGTCCGATCGGCGGCCAAAACGGGCAGAGGGGGGAGCAGATGCTGGGGCTTGGATGGGCGCAAGGTCTTGCCTTGTAAGGGCTTGCGGCTTTGCCCAGTTCGGAATGCGATCTCCTCTTGTTGGTGGCCTGAGGTGACATCGCTCGCAGGGGCTCTGGTGTGCATCTCCGATCTCTCGTGGCTGCCAACGGGGCTACCCGCCTGACGTGGGCGGGCAGAGAATCGCGCGCGAAGGCCGCGTCCTAGGTCGCTGGCGCTCTTGCACTGCAGCTTCTTGGCGATTGGAGTCCCCCCCAGGTTTCCGGTCTTGCATGCGAATCTGTTGCGAACACACATTCAACGTGCCTGGACTTTGGCCGAGTCCTACGGTTCAGGGCTCGCAGGCGAGCTGTGCAGGCCGGCGGAAGACCAGAGTCTACGGGTTGCCTCCGAGGTAGTTGATGGGATGGCCTGGTTTGTCCATTGGTTGACGGCCTGGGTTGCCTTGCAAGGGGAGACCCTTGGTTGGACCTGAGTCGTGGAGGCGGCTGACCGGAGGAGAGCTAGCGGTCAGTTGCATCCATCTAGACCGCGCGGGGCCAAGGTGGATTGGATCCGGCACTTCTATCCCTCTCTGGGTTGTTCCTTTTCTTGGCCTGGTCTGTGACGAACCCAGGACTCGAGCCGCTTGGAAAGGTCATCGAAGGAACGGCTCAGATCGATCGCGGCGGCATGCTGTTCCCAGGAGGTGAGTGCCTTGCCAAAGGAACCTGGCGCCAGGTGCACCCCTCCGGGGACCTTGCGAAAGTCGGACGCGACGAGGGTACCCCTGGCGAGGCAACGGAGAACCCAACGATCGACTGCAGGGACCCGGAAAGGCTCGATGAAGTCGCAGGCGAGCGAGGGTCGTCCTGGGCGTAGGTCGTGCAATGCGCCCAGACCGGCCTCGAATCCGGCGGCGGCAAGTCGGGCTTCAGCCCGCCGCAGCAGCCAGGTGTAGCCCAAACTCAGGGCAGCGTTGACCGCATTGTGGGGGGGCCGTGTGCTACGCCGATCGAAGGGGAAGGCGCTCGGCAGCAGGTCCGCGAAAATGGTGAACCAGGCCGCAGATGCCGTGCCTTCGTGACCCCGCAGGGTGTCGGGGTGGTTGGCCTTGAGGGCTCCTTGCTTGGCTTGCCGAAGCGTGCCGGCCACCCGGGAGACGAGCTTGGGGGAACTTCGGCCGTGGCGGCTCATGTGGCGGGTGGAGCGGGCTTGCGAGTCGATCTTCTCGATGACGATCTCGCGCGCAATTTCGAGCTTGCGAGATGGATCAGCCAAAGCCCGATGTTGCAGCAGGCGGAGACTCAGGCCCTTGGGATCCACGGGACTCGTCCGGCCCCGGCAGCGAGCTCCATTGCGGGTAAGCCATGCGATCTCGACGCCCTCCTGCAGGCAAACCGAGAGCGCGGGCTGGCTCATGTGGATGGATCCATAGCAGAACAGGCCTTGGAGGGCTTTCGGGTCCAAGCGCAGGCTGGTTCCTTCGAGGGGGGCGAAGGCCAACCGCGTGCCCTTGACGTTCACGGATCCGGGGCCCACAAGGTGGGCAACGGTTGCACGGACCGAGGAGACCCGGGGCGAAGGCTTGCGCTTCATGAACGGGCCCCCATACGGGCCCAACGGGGCCGGCGAGGCGTCCATCTGAGCGGGTTTCGAGCGTTGGTTTCGCTCCCGTTCAGGCCAAGCCTCCAGTCGGCACCCCGGGTGGATCCCAGCACCGACTCCGCAGCGTCTTCCAGATCCCGAAAGACGGATCCAGCGTTGTCGGTGTGGGCGTAGGCTTGGAACCAGGCCAGAAGCTGGTTCCTGAGTGGGCTTGCATCGATGGGGCCGCGATGGTGATGGGGCACGGATCGCTTGCGGGCGTGTCGGATGCGACTGCAGATCTGCTGCACTTCCGCTCGCCATCGATCGGCCTTGTCGGGGGGGATGCGGCAGCGATAGCTTTCGGCGGGAGACCAGGACCCCGGCTGGAATGCAAGGTCGACGCCGAGCCAGCGAATGCCGTCCCGTGCCTGCATTGCTCCTGGGCTCGAGGGGACCAAGCGTAGACCTAGGCGCCGGCAAGCGCCCCGCGCTCCTGCCGCGAGACGGCGCACGGACTTGCGGTCATTTCCAACGAAAATCAGGTCATCTGCATAGCGCAAGAACGTCCCGCCGGGGTGTTTGCGCCCGAATGAACCCAACTTGGCATCCAGACTGTGCAGGGCGAGGTTGCAGAGCATCGGCGATAGAGGACTCCCTTGGAGGATGCCTCGAGCTCGAAAACGCCGGCCCTCTCCGCCTGGCAGGCGCAGAATCGTCCTCAGCAAAGTTTCCACTTGGGGATCGCGCACGAATCGGCGCAGCTGCCGAAGCAGGGTGCGGTGCCGGATGGACGGGAAGCAGTCCTGCACGTCATGGCCCCAGACCCAGGCGTCGTGGGGGAGTGCTCCAAGCTGTCTGCGTAGTTCCTGGAGAGCAACTGTGGACGATCGTCCGGGTCGATACCCAAAGCTCGATGGATGAAAACGAGGATCAAGGACTGGTTCCAAAACGAAGCGCATAGCGGTGTGGACGATCCGGTCTTCTACGACCAGAACGCCGATGCGGCGTGGCCCCTTGCCCCGCGGCCGGGGCAGGTCAATGGGTCGAGCCGGCAGTGGAGCGTATGTGCCGCTCTGGAGCTCGTTTCTGAGCGCAGAGAGCCGCCGGGCTGCGGGCCAATCCGAGCACCGCATGCCGTCGACGCCTGCCGATTCCGCTCCAGGGCTCGAGCGCACCCGCTGCCATGCGGCTGCGAGAAGGTCATCCCGTGTGAGGTCTTGGAAGAGGCCTTCGACGGCGACCCTGGAGTCTCGGGTTCGGACCCAGATTCCGTGTTGGATCCTCATCAGGTCTAGATCTCGGCTCGGCTGGTACGGCGTGCGAGGATGTCCGCCTGGACGTTTCGAGGCCATCATGACTTGGCCTCGCTGTCCTGTCTTGCCGCGATCAACACTTGCGTCTCGGGGCTGATGACGACTGCGGCGGGCTCGAGGACCATGGGGTGTCCGACTTCAAGCGCTTCGCCTGCGACCCCTTTGGCGACTTGCCACGCCAAAATGCTGTCCGTGCGCGGATCCAGCCACTCCTCCAGCTCACCGAGCAGGCTTCGAACCCTCTCGACGCTCTGGTTGACAAGGAAGACCGAACGTTGATAGCGCAGGCCTTCCTTGTCCAATCGCCGGGCAACCCGCGCCCGAACACTCCCGTTGCTGATGTCGTAGGCCACCAGATGTCGCATCTCTTCACTCCTTAATCGTCAGGGAACTCCCTGTGGGAACACCGCTCCAAATGAGCGGACAATCAAGGAACTGTGCGAGGAGTCGGATGCTTGCACGAGACGGTGGAAATACCCGTTTCGTAGCTCGCGTCTGCAGATCAATAGGGCGTGGCTTTGGTTTCCATTGCCACACGCTGTAGTGGGCTAGGACATGTGACATGGGCCTAGGTAAGACGCCAGGATGTCGCTGGGTCCCCGTGGCAACTGCCTCTAGTTCGGCAGGGGAGGTGCGACCTGCAGAGAGCATTTGTCCTCAGTGCAGCTCATCGGAGTTTCAACTGCCTCTAGTTCGGCAGGGGAGGTGCGACTTTGGCCACACGGGCGGACAACACAATTCCGTACTGAGGGGTTTCAACTGCCTCTAGTTCGGCAGGGGAGGTGCGACACGATCGCCTGGGGATCAACACCGCAGACTTTCAGGTTTCAACTGCCTCTAGTTCGGCAGGGGAGGTGCGACTTCAAGAGGATAGAAGGAGAACCAGGGTTAGCATAGTAGTTTCAACTGCCTCTAGTTCGGCAGGGGAGGTGCGACCCTCGCTGTTGTAAGTACCTGGGAGAGAACGGCTTGTCGACCGTGTTTGCCCAGTTCGTCCGAACTCGGGATGTTGGAGGCCGAGGGGGGTGCACCGGCTTGTGGTTGATTGGGCGTAAGCCATTCGAGGAGAGGGGGTTAGGCGTGTGCCCACTTCGGAATGAGTCATCCTTCCTCCTTGGGCTTGATAGGGGGCATTGCGGCTTGCGACCTTTGTTGGGAAGGCGGGGGATCCTGAGGGGAAGGGGGATCCAGGGATGCCAAGGTCGAGGTCTTGCGGGCAGATCCACGAGCGCGCAGCAGACCCCTTTGGAGGTCGGTGGCGCTGTGGGATTTGAGGCGCTGTTCGAGCTCCGAGATCTGGCTGTCGATGGCGTCAATGGTCTCGAGTGAGTCCTTGTCGGTGACATCCATGGCGGCGCGATCGGCACGGAGCTTTTGCAGGCGTGAGGTGAGGTCTTGGATGCTGGCGGCGTCGTTGCGCACGACTTGCCGGAGTTGCTGGGTGGACACCAAGCGCTGGGTGACTTCGATGCGGCTGAGGGAGCGGTCAACGCTGATGAGGACGACCTCCAGTCCGAAGAACTCACGGATCTGCTGGATCGCCTCCGTGAAGACCTTGGTCTGGAGCATTCGATTGAGATCGATGTTCTCGTACCGAAGGACCTTCAGCGGGAGGGTCTTTAAATTGCGGATCGCGATGGTGCGCAAGCTCTCACGGATCTGCGCCTCGTGGTCCTCCAGGGCCGCAGCCCCTGATGCGGCGCCGGAGGGCATCTGGCTGTCTTGTTGCCCCAGGGTGGCTTGTACCGTGTTCTGGAAGAGGTACCAGCCGTTTTGAGTCAGCCCCTTGATGCGGTATTCGATCGTGAAGGGGATTCGCTCCGTGAGTTCTTCGAAGGGCTCAATCCAAAGTTCCAGCTTGCGGTGCTTGCCGTTGACCAAGTCGCGGAACCGGCGACCGAACTGGGCATCTTGCGGCGTGACTGTGGCGGAGAACTCCTCCGCCTTGAACTCCTTGTCGAAGCGCTTGGCGATGGCACGTTCAATGCGTGCCCGCGGGGAGTCTTCCAGATTGGACTCTCCGGACTTCTCGGAAGGACGTCCGTGCTCGAAGTAGAGGTACAGCTCGTCGGGCCACATGAGCTGGAGTTCATCCGCGATGCTCTCCCGTGCGATGCTGCGAAAGTGATCCAGGACATCGTCGAAGTGACGCTCTGGATCATTTGTGCGCGACATCACATCCCTGAGGTGTTCAAGCTTGGTGATGCGGCCAGATATCTGGACCCGTAGCTCGAACTCGACTCTGCTGTCCCTGGTGTGAAAACTCTCGCTGAAGGGCTGGATCCGGAAACCGTGGACCAGCTTGCGGATTGTGACGTCGGGATCGGAAACGAACTGGCGGATGTTGAAGCCTACGGACTTCAAGACCCTGCGCACATTGCGTTCGATGCGGGTCTTGTGGGGCTCGAAGTCCAGGATGAGGTCGATGATGTTGTGGCCGAAGAGTTCTTCCTGGGTGACTTCTTCCAGCAGGCGCTGGATCCACTCTTGGGTGTCGCCTAGGTCGGCGCGCTTGAGCTCTGCCGCGTTGCGCAGGGACACCAACATCTCATGGTGGATCTTGACGAGCGTGCTCTGTGGCTGGACCCGACACTCCACCGTATGGCGGACTTGATCAGGGACATCGAGTGCAAGGGATTCCTTTTTCAGGATGCGCAAGTAGGCGACTTGGAGTCCAAAGAGAGCAAGAGACTCCTCGATTGAGCCCTCGAGGCTCTTGCGCATGTTCTCGGGTTCATAGAGGTAGGTTTGCAAAGGTATGGACCGTAGATCCTCCAGGATCCGGCTCTGGCAGCGATCATGAATCTCCTCGGGCGCCACGGGGTGAGCGCGGTAAGGTCGCCGATTGGTCAGGGGGCGCACGGCATACTCCACTTGGAGTTGCAAGGGCTGGTCCACGTCCTCGAGGAGTCCATCCAGGGTCACTGGGGGGAAGGGAAACAGCCCATCGATGCCGAGCCATTCCACGATGACGCTGGTGGCCAAACCCATGCGCTCAGCGAGTTGAGTTTGGACCGCGGTGGCGAGGGCTTGGTCCCGGTTCTTGCGGGCTTGGAAGTCCTCGAGTTGAAGTCCATCCTCTGCAGTCGTGCCGATTGCGAACCGAGTTGCCGTCTCGACCTCTTCCAGCCAGGAGCCCTGGGGGTCATCCGAACCTGCCAGGCACTGGAGTAGCAGAGGGTCCGATTGGGGGTCCACGGTGTTCAGGGTGACCTGGACGTCCACGGCCGACTCCGATCCGTCCTGGTGTACGATCGAAATGCGCTGTGGGCGGAGCGCTAGGTCTGCCACCGATCGGACCAGCCATGTGGAGTAGTGACTCGGGCGAAGGGCCGCAAGGAACGGTCGCTTGGCGAAGAATTCACCCGAGTCGCAGTCCTTGGTCCAAAGGCGAATGGTCTTCGACTCTGTCTTCGGTCGAACTCCCGGAGCGAGGAGCTGGACGAGGCGTTCGATCTCATGGGTGTCCGCAGTCGGATGGAGGTCGGATTCGTTGGTGTTCATCAGGTGCTCGCTGGGTCGCGGCTGCAGCGGTTGCGAAGTGCCTTGGCGATACTGCGTCGCCGGCGTGCCCACTCGCGGGAGGTACTCGGGCCCAGCAGGGCTGGCTCCTTGACGTCCCGCGGGGATCGGGGGATCTGTGGGTTCGGTCTCTTGAGTAGGACGGCAAGTTGACGGCCGTAGTCCTCGAAACGCAGTCGAAACGCCCGTGCGAGGACCATGCGTTGTGTTTCGGAGGCATGGACGAGGACTCCTTCCACGAAGGTGGTCTGGCGGCCATCATCGGGGGCTCGTTCGCACCAGCCTTCCATCATCTGGGCGGCTGCGAAAAGGGCCAGGGCCTCCCTGCGGTCGATCCTGCGCTCCCAGGCCGTCGGCAGGATTCGAGCAAGCGTGTGCCTGTCGGTGACCGGCCACAGGAGTTCGCTCAACTTGGCTAGGGAACCGGGGTGAAAGAGGATTCTCCCCAGGAGTTCCACTCGCTGCAGCAGGGGCATCGGAGCCGACGGATCCTCTTCGTAAAGGGGCTCTACGGGAGACTCTCCCTGGCTCCTTAGGCCTTGCCACCAAGCCTTGGTGGCCAGGTACCAACCCCAGGGAAGTTCAACAGCGATGGATTCGGTAGGAGAGTAGCGTCCCCGGGGGGTGTCCGGCGCCGGAAGCCACTGGTCGATCGCCACGAGCAGCTCGGACAGGCGGACAGGTCCGTCCGTCGTTTCTTGCAGAACCAAGCGGTGAACACTCGTGTGCAGTTCCTTGCCTCCCGAGTCCAAAATGCGCTGCAGCCAGGTGAAGTAGGGGAAGGACTCCTCCCAGCGCAGTACTCGCACAAGATCCAGCAAGAGCTGCCGATGGCCGGGATCCGACTCCGGATTGCCCAGGAGGCCGGTGAGAAGGCGCTCAACCAAGCCCGCTGGATCGCCTGTCCTCAAGATGTGGCACAGCAGCCTTCCGAAGCGGCGCTGATCAGCCCCTTGGAAAGAGCCTCCCCTCGATCGTGACCGGATCGAAGAAAGGGTCTCTCGAATCCAGGTGGAGTCGAGGGCGCTCGGATAGGAGCGCTGGAGAGTTCCGAAGCCTCCGAGCAAACGGGAGGCGAGGGAATCCGAAACCTCCTGGTGAAAGAGCACTTGCTTGCTGAAGAGCAGCCGGGCTGTCTGGAGAGCGCTCGCATCATCCAGGGCGAGGCGTACGGACCGGGCCGAACGGCTCATGGGGAACGCGACCACGCGGACCCCAGTCGGATCCGTGGCGACGTGAGCACCTAGGGACCGGATTGCCTCCTGGGCGACTCCAGGGCTGTCCCAGTGTTCGGTGGCGGAGACTTGCGGGGCCGGGCTGGGCTCCTGCTCCTCGGTTTCGGCCCTCGGTGTTGGGAGCGGCTTCGTCTTCTGTTGGAGCGGCTGGTACCGGCCCTGGACCAAGCGGCGGATCACCCGATCGAACTCGTCGTAGGGAAGCCCGGGGTAGTAGGCGAGCGTGCATGCAACCGCTTGTTCCACGGGGCCGGTCAGGGGCACGGCCAGGCCGGGGCTCGGGCTTGGGCTCCCCGGGTCGGACTGCTCTGCAAGGAAGTTGCGGACCCCCTCCAGGCCACCTCCCTCGAGCAGGTTCTCGACCTGCAGGAGCGGAGCTTCTGGGTCGCCAGTGCCGCTCCCATCGGCGGGCAGGCTGGACAGGCTTTGGATCACATCTTCGGCTTCATCCCAATCCCCTGCGGCGTCAAATACCGCGATCGAGGCATCGTCCAGGGTATGGACGGGAAAGCTCTTGCGACCTAGGCGCTGTTTGCCCTCGAGGTCTTCGGCATCGATCAGCACTAGGTAGTGGGCGCTGGACTCGTCGCGCCAGGCGGAGAAGGTCCGAAGGCCTGTTTCCAGGTCGTCGACCTGGCCCTTCTCCGCGATGTCTAGGATGGTCAGGCTGCGTTCCGCACCTTCGTGGACCCTTCGAAAGAGCGACTCGAAACCGCGCTCCTGGCTACGGCTCAGTCGATGGACCTCGAGGTCAGAGGCTTGTGCGATCTGCGCAGCGGCCGTGTGCAAATGGGCCGGTCGGTGGGAAGCAAGGCAAACGACCTTTTCGGATGCCAGCTTGCTTGCCAGTTTCGCAGCCACGGCCGGTCGCATGGCCTGGCGCTGCGGTGGAAGGTCTGCGGCGCGAACCCGATCTCTGGGGTCGCGGTCGTAGGCGTCGTCCTGCAGTTCGATCCCAGCCGTCTCCGGCTCATTCGCCAACCGGTCGAGCAGGTCGAAGCCATGGGCGCGATCCTCGGGTTGCAGCCCCTCCCCGCTAGGGTCCTTGCTATCGGTCGGCGGTTCCATAGCGCTGGCGGAGCTCGCTTGCGTCGCGCTCAGCGCGTTGGGCGATCAGATCCTTCAAGCCCGAGGCGATTTGCTGGAGGACCAGCTCCTCTTGGCGGAGGTCGGCTTGCTTGCTTGTGTGGACTTCGCGGGCGGTACTGAGCTTGCTTGCGAGTTTGCGTCGTTCGGATTGCAGGGATTGAACCCGCTCTGCCCCTTGTGTGTGTTCGCTGGTCAGGCGCACGAGCTGCGACTGGATGTCCGCATAGCTTCGCTCGAGGGTCCCAAGCTCGGCAGCGGCGCTCTCTGCTTCCATCCGAAGTCGGCTGCGCTGGGTTTGATGGATGGTTCGCCGGTGGCGGAGGCGGGCCAGCTCCAACTCGAGTCGCTGCAGGTGGGCTTCACGCTGCTTCGCGTTCGCTTCGATTGCTCCGGGGGCAAACAAGAGCTCCCAGCGGGAGGCCGTTTCGGGATCGCCGGTACCGGTGCAGGCGCCGAGGAGGGCCAGGGGCATCAGCAGGATGCCCCGCGTAAGTGAGCTCATTGCAGCCGATCGAGTTGGGCCACTTGGGTGCTGGCCTTTTGGCCATGCCTCAGGAGGGATGCGTACTGGGCTTCGAGTCGTTCGATCTGCTGTTCTAGAGATCGCAGGCCCTTGCGGGTGGTCGCTTGTTCGGACGCGATGGACTCGAGGTCCTCTTGCAAGCTGGCGATGACCGCTTGAATGGCCTGGGCGTGTTGCTGGAGGGCATCCCTGTGCGAGAGCATGCGTTTGCGGAGTTCTTTGGCAGCAGTACCGGACTGCGCAAGGCCTTGCTTGCCCTTGTCCAGGAGTGCCAGTTCTTTCGCGAGGGCTTGCTCGTCGCGTTCAATGGCCTCCAGGACCAGTTCCTCGTCGGCGATGACTTGCTTTGCTTCGGCCAAGCGTGCCTCAAGATAGTCGGCGTCGGAGGCATAGCTCTTGCGCCGCTGATCGGCATTCTGGTTGAGGAACATCCCGATGACTCCACCGGTGGCAGCTCCGATGGCCGCCCCTTTCTGGGCGTTGCCCGACTGCTGGCCAGCCGCCCATCCGACTGCCGCGCCCGCCACCACGCCGACCTGGGCAAAATCATCCATGGCGCAACTGGAGAATCCGGCTGCGATGACAAATAGAGGGCTGAGAAGGAGGGCCAGGCGACGCCGGGTCGAGTCTCGATTGCAATGCGGATCTCCCATGGGATGGTCCAAACGCAGCGCTTCCGTGGACCGGCAGTTTTCCCCCATTTATCCATGGGGGCAAGTCGGGACGGGCTGCGGGGACCACCTGTGCCGGGTCCAAAGGCCTTATGCTCGGGCAAGTACTGCACAGGCCAGCAGATCGGGTCGCAGCGACGCGGTCGGTTCGAGCTCCTCACGGAGCTTCCCGAAGGGGGTCAACTGCCTCTGGTTCGGCAGGGGAGCTGCGACTCGATCAAGGAATCAATAGCGCACAATCGACAGATTCTGTTTCAACTGCCTCTAGTTCGGCAGGGGAGCTGCGACCGGTGTGAAGGCGATTTGCGGCTCGGCCAACAACCAGTTGTTTCAACTGCCTCTAGTTCGGCAGGGGAGCTGCGACTGCCGCGATCCTAACCTGTTGGGGGGGGAACAGGTTGTTGGCCGTGTTTGCCCACTTCGTCCGAATTATGGCGAGATCGAGCGGTGGGGGGGTGGAGGCGTCGACTCCTGATCGGGTTTAAGGCCTTGCCTTGCTGTGGTTTACGGGAGTGCCCAGTTCGGGTTGCAAGGTCCTTCGCAGGGGAGCTGAGAGTCATGGTGTCGCGGGTGACTTCGTTGGGACTTGAGCGGACGAAGATCGAGGTCCGTGCCAGCTTGGTGGGCAGCAGATCTCGGATGCTCGGGTACAGCGCTGGGGGGTCGTTGCCGCTCCTGAGACGGCGGAATGCGAGGGAAGCGGATTGAGGCTGCTCGTGGATGCGGAGGGACGAGTTGGGCTCCTTGCCGCGCAGGGGAGAAGGAGAATCTTCTATGGGTTCGGGTCAGAGGTGGGGGGGGCTGCCTGGACTGCTCCAGGGGAGACCAGGAACGTGGGGCAAGCGAAGTTCGGGCGGATGTCCTGGGATTTTCTCCCTTAGGCCGCCGGTTTCCTCGCTCGCACGCGTTTGGAAACGGCGTCCCATGCTCTCGAGTTCGAAGATCGCGACCCGCCCTGCCACAGGCCTGCACACGCGCGCAGGACTGCGGAAGTTGTTGGATGCCCGAGCGGGTCTCCTGCGTTTGGTGGGAGGGGGCCTTGGGGGCATCGAAGAGCTGCGCGAGGCCTATCAGGTCTGGTACGAGCTCGGACGTCACTACCTGCGGGTCCTGGCCCCCGACCGGGTGGGAGAATTCGAGGAGCTGTATTTCGGCAGGGCCGGGGGAGGGGACTCTGGCTTCAGCCAATACGGCGTGGCGGATTACTTGCGCGGCCGCCCCGCACCGCCAGGCCCCTACGACAAGCCTCTGTTTCGGACGTCTACTCAAGCCATGAATGCCATTCGGCACCAGGGATCGATCCTGGCTGCCCTAGAGGTGCACTTTGATGGAGCGCTGCGTAGGCTCGAACAACTCGTGCACATGGAGATGGCCATGTCGGAACTCGATGCGGCAGAGATCCTGTGCCGGGCCAAGCAGGTCCGAGCCGCCGGCATGCTGGCGGGTGTCGCCCTCGAGCGACACCTGACGAGGGTCTTGAGCCTGCACGTCGCGGCAAGCGATCTCCCTAAGAAACCGACTTTGGGACCCATGACGAATGTCCTGTGGGCCAACGGCCTGTGTGACGCTGCCACTCGGACACGCCTGGAGACCTATGCCGTTCTTCGCAATCATTGCGCTCATGCTCCCGGTGAGGATCAGTCGGAGCCGACCGTTGGTGAGGTTCGCGAGTTGATTGCGGGAGTTCGTGAAGCCCTTCAGGCGATCCCGCCCCGTGCCTAGCCCCTCGCGAGCCGGGAACCACCCGCCGAGCCTGCGGTGCCTTTGGTGTTGGGGGGCAGTGGGGCTGGACGCTGAAGAGTCGGTGAGTTGTTCCTCCTGTGGAGCGAAGTGCCATAGGGGGCATCTGGACCTCCTGCCGCATTGCCCCCTGTGCGGTCCGGCGGGGACTTGGGTGGCTTCTCCGGAAGGCCCCATGGAGCAGGAACTGGTGGAAGAGATGTGGACGGAGGCTGCCGAGGGCACGTCCTGGTCTTCCGTGGTGGGAGTGCTGCTGTTGGGGTCGCTCGGAATCGGCGGGGCGCAGTTCTTTCTCGGCAATCGGCCGGAGGCCAGGGCGGCGACCATCGTGGGAACCAAAGGGGAAGCAGCCCGCTCTTCCCGGGCCGATCCGGCTTTGGATTCAGCTCTTGGAGAGTCCAACCATGCAGGCCTGCGCGAGCGCGCGGAGCCCGGGTTGGCCTTGACCCATCTAGAGCTGGCGCTGGACGGTGCTCGCCGCTATCGAGGGGCGCTCCAGCGTCTGGAGGGACTCCGGGAGGACCAGAGACAGGCGCAAGTCTTGAGTCGGCTGCAGCGAGGCCGCATCGAGAACACCCTACGGGCCATCTCCGATGCACTCGAAGAGTCTCGAGCTGAGCTGAACGCAGCCAAAGAGAGCTACAGCGCCTCCCTGTGGGCATTCGCCGGGTTCTCCCGGGTTGCCAGGGAGGCCGCCTTCGCCACGTTTGAGGACAAGGCACTGGGGTCCGAAATCGGGCGGGACCGCGGGCTGCTTCAGGGGATGCAGCGCGCAATGCCTGCCCTTGTCCAGGCACGCTCGGAAGGACAGGATGCGGTTCCCAGTTTGCAGCCCGGCGGAATCTGATCGGACCTATGGACGAACAACAGCAGGATGAACCCCTCGGTGCCTTGACCAGCCAGGTCTTGATCCCGTTTCGCACTGGAGAAGTGGATCCAGCTGGTCGTGAAGTCTATCTCCGGGGTCTCCTGGGAAGGGCTTTGATCCGCCGTCGCACCGGCGAGCCGGGAAGCTTGCTCTGGAAGGAGCGAGAGAAGCTGCCGGACGAGGTCCTAGAATTCTTCCCGGCTCTTCAGCAGGCCTTGATCCCTGGGGCGCTCCCCCAGGGGGGAGGGGCTGGTGGCCGGAACTGGCGCACTTCTCCAGCCTGGTTGGAGGTTCCCAAGGACATCGTACAGGAGCAATTTCAGAGGATTCGATTCGGAGTCGAAGCGGCGGGCGAGGCATTGGAGCAGGTGGAGTTCGAGGTTACCCACATCCACTTGGCACTCCTGACCCTGGATGCGGGAGTGCTTTCGATTCGGTGGCAACCCGCACATGGAGAGGCTCCTCTTGACCGGTTGGTCGAGGGGGTGAATTTGTTCCGTCACCTGCGAAGGCCCACGTCGAAGGGGGGACGCCGAGGTCGAGTCAAGGGCATCCAGCTCCTCGGTCCAACTCGCCGTGGCAAGCAAGAGGGGGAGCACAAGCCCTCAATGCCCCATGCGGCCTACAGGGAGTCCTTCGGCCCACTGGCGCCGGCCGTGGGCCGATGTCATCAGCACACCGAAGAGCCTGAGGGGTGGACCTCCCTGGCCACCTGGGCCAATTGGCTGCTGCTGACCAAGTGGGAGACGAGCGTGGAGGGGCGCTCGGAAGGGCTGGATCTTGTCGATCGGGACGCAGTCCATCGTGATGTCCTGAATGGAGCGAAGCCGATCAGGATCCAGCGCGTGGACGCGTCCGAACGGACCCGCCAGCACGTGCACGTCAAGCTGCAAGGCAAGCCAACACAGGAGATCCTTGACCTCCGAGGATTTCAGCTACGCAGGGCTTTCTCCGCCGAATACCTGGCCCCAGGGACCGTCCCAGGCGATCGAGTCTTGACCCCTCGGGCGCATGTGTTCCAGGGCATTTCCAGGATGGGGGTGGTCCAGTTGACCTGGCCCTCCGGCGGCTTGGCGGAGGCCTTTGAGGATCGGGACCGGCCCCACAGGTTTCAACAGGTCTACGCCTATCTGCACATGCTGGTTCTGGCGGAGCGCTACAGCCTGGCGACCCGACACCAAGAGCTCTCCGCATTCGGGCTCGTCCTCCGCTCTCGGGAGGGTGGCCTGGGGGGGCGCATCCAGCAGTGCATGGAGACCCACAGGCAGGTGCTGGAGCGTTGTGTTGGCGAGCTGCTCAGTGTCACGGGCAGCGATTGCGGGGGCGCTCCCGAGTACCAGGAGTTCTACGGCGCCCTCCGTCAGGTCTTCGACATGGATGGGTTGGTCCAGGGCTTGAGCCGCGGGTTGGCTGACGTCCGCTACCTGGAGGAGCGGCTCAGGGAGGAAGAGACGGCCAGAGCCGAAACGGCGCAGCAGTCCTTGGCACTCGCTATGGAGGAACAAACCAACCGCTCTGTTCGAGCGGAGAGGCGCATCCGTTCCATGCAGGTGGCTCTGGCGATCTTGGCTGTGTTGTTTGGCCCGGTGGCATTCTTGGATTCACTGCTGGCTGCGTTTCAAGGGACGGCACTGGGAGATTGGGTCGGGTCCGGCCTTTGGCCTCGAATCATCGTCCTTGGAGGGGTCGCTGGAGCGTTCCTGCTCATCGCGGTTCTTGCCATACGGTTTCGAGAATTCACCAAGGTCGGAGCATCGGAATGAAAACACTGTTGATCGTGACAACCGGTATCTCAGACGTTCAGCTCTGGACGGAAACAGAACGGCTCAGTTTGGATCGATTTTGCTGCGGCATCGTTCACGACATGTTGCTCGCATGCCGCGAGCGCTGGGGATTTGCCGACAAGGCGGTCATTCGAGGAAGGGGGAAGACGATCGGTGTGGACGACCTTCCGAAAGGAGATTTCAAGCTATGCACTCCACGGCTGGACGCCGTTCTTCGCTATGTGGAAGGATGGCATCCCCAGGGGCAAGGAACTCAGATGGAGGTGACCGACGCCCTGCTCTTAGGGACGAAACGACAGGATGACGGCGATCCACGGAGGGCAGTGGATCTGCTGACGCGGCGACTGGAAGAACTGGTTCCGAGCTGGGCAGGGGCTGGGGGAGGCCGGATCCACCCGGGGATCTACCTTGAGGAGGGCAGGGTCGAGGCTCGAAGCCAGGGGGATGTCATTGTCCGGCGCGACGTGGTGGAGAGGATCTCCGGGTTCATTCGCCACGCGATGGACACCGCTCAGCCTGAGTGCGTCGTGCTGCTCTCCTCTTCAGGGATCAAGCAACTGGATCCCATCGTGGAGGAGCTGACCCTGTTGTTTGCTCCGGCGAAATGTGAGGTCCATCGACTCGTCGTGCCGGAGCCCAAGCCTGCCAAGAGGAAGGACTGCAAGAGCAAAGAGGAGTGGTCCCAGGTGGATCATCCGCCCAAGAAGGGTCCTCGGGAAGCGGCTGAAGTCGGAGCAACGGAAGAAAGGGCGATTCGCAAGGAAGGGGGAGCGAGTATCGAGGAGATCTACAGGGCTAGACGGCGAGCGATCCATCTGCTTTCACAGGGACAGCCCGTCGGTGCATGGGGAGCCGTACGACACCTTGCCGATCAAGAAGGCGAACGAGGATGGGTTGAGGTCATCGAATGGGCCTACCTCTGGGCAACCTCGCAACCTGTGCCTACGACCTGCGACATCGAAGAGTTCTTAGAGCCGAAGCGGAGCCTGAGAGCAGGTCTCTTGCTCGAGATGGCTCTCCGAGCGAAGGACATCCCTCGCGCGATCCACCTAACCGTCTCTTTCTTCGAAAGCGCGATTTGGGATCACCTGGAATCCCGTTTCGTATGGAATGCCGATCAGCCACGCCGCATTGGTGCAGAAGTGCCCATGAGTCCAAAGTTGGTGATCGTGCCGGGGGGAACCAAAGAGCCACTCCCCAAGGACAACACAGCGAGGCCGTTTCTGTTCATCGGATTGAATGATGGCCTCCACGTCTATGAAGTCAGGGATGGCTCGGCCCAGGCCGGAAAATTGGTCAAGCACGCCTTGAAGGATCCGTCGCTTCAAGCCCTCTCCACACAGATTTCCAAGAGCCCAGACGTGCCAAGAGACCGACCCGTCGCACTGCAAGGGAAAGGGGTCCGTGACTTGCGCAACGACGTTGCGCATTCGATCCCGAGCGAAGAATTCATCGCGAGCGCAAGCGCCATGATGGCGAGCTGGGGGCTCTGGTCGGGGGCCCCATCGATCGTGGGGCAGGCATTGGTCGAGGACGTCTTCGAGAGTCTAAATGGGAGCTCGATAGGCGCCCGACTCGACGGCCTGGTGGACAGGCTGGCACAACGCCTGAAGGATCATCCGATCCTTCCTACCCCAAAGTAACCGTCCAGGCGCCGGCGCCTGCGACACGGTGGGTGCCGGCGTGCAGGCGTCCTCCCCAGGTGAGCCAGGGGATCAGGGACCAGGGCACGTTGGAGAATACTGCGGAGCCTTGGACGCCGCGCATGCGGTGTCGGTGGTGGGTGCGGCTAGACCATCGAGCTTGTTCGAAGGGCTGCCACTGGGATGGGATCCTGTGAACCGGGTCGGCCGCGGTGCGTAGGGCGTGGAAATCACTGGGCAGTGGCTCTGCGTGCATTCGGAAGGCGGCACCAAGGACTCGCAGCGATGCGCGAAGTAGATCCGAAAGGGCCGGGTCGGTCTGCTGAACCCGGCGACCCGAGTCCGACCGGGTTGTCAAGAAGAGTGGTGCATGGAGCTGGATCCGCAAGCGCGGGACTACGCCGGAAATCTCATCAGGGTGGTCCGGGAGGTCGCTCGCCTGCAGGAGGGAGGACTGCAGGCGTATGGAATTCGGGTCGACCTTGTACTGGACCTGGTCTGGGCCCAGGCCCCGAACTCGGCCGGCCTGGTCGAGGGCCTCTGCCACGATCTCCGTACCCCGTTCGGACGATGCCCCGAAGGTGGTGACGGCCAATCGAATTCGACTGCCCTTGCGCAGGGGGGCCGAGCCGAGGGGAAAAGCGGGAGCCAGAGATAGGGGGCGGATAGGCCGCACTTTTCCTGCCGGGACACCGGGGGCGGGGCTTGGGTCATAGAGGAGGCCATAGGGGCAGTTCGAGAGGTGCCGGCCGTCGTCACAGCGGCATGACTCACGCAGTCGGTCGCCCACGTTGCCGCGCAGGGCCGGGCCAATCCAGGGAAGGAGTTGGCCGGGACTGGTGGTCTCGAGATCGAGCTCCAGCCGCTCGACCCGTAGTGAAGACCGAAGTGCGGTTTCTTCTTCCCCGAGCATGCCTATTGACCGTAGTCCTCGATGTTCTTCAGGCCGACGTTCTCCGGATGCGCCTCGGAGTGTCCCTTCTTGTAGCGGCGGCCCTGAAGGTGCTCGTTGCGCAGTTGGGTGTGATACTCGTAGACGTGGCTGCTGTTCGGCAGCTGCGGGTATTGGTAGTGCGTGCGCCCCGCGAAGCGGTGCACTTCAAGCCATGGGCGAAGCACCTGCTTCGCCCAAAGCGGCTGGCTTTCTCCCCTCAATTCCCCCAGCTTCGTGGCGAAGGCCTCGAGATGGCGGACAAATTCGCTTTCGACAAGCTCTGCGGAGAACTCGGCGAGTTGGGTAGAGCCACCCTTGGAGCGAGTGAGGGAGAGCCATTCCTCGAGATCCAAGTGGATACTGCCCAGCCCCAAGGGGCGCCCATGGCCGATCTTGTGCGCAAAAAGAGGACCGTTGGCATGTGTGTACCAGGCCTCAGACCAGTTGGAGACCATGTCTTGGAAGGCAGGCTTCAGTTGGCCGACCAGAGTCTTGATCCTCTCCTTGTTGGGGAACAGGACGAATAGCAGAGCACCCAGCTCCCAGGAGCGCAGGTCGCGGAAACGCAGGGTGCAGAGAAACTCTGTGCCGGGGGCTGAAACGAAACGGGCCATTGAGCACTGATCGCTACGGAACAGCTTGTGCTCGTCTGACGTACTTGGGTGAAACTCGTAGATGCTTGGGTCGTTCGCCGCATCCGGCTGGTGGAGGTAGAACTTGCGTCCGCGCAGCTCTGCGCGGGCTGGATCATCCTTGTACTCACCATAGGTGAGAAGAGACCCTCCGTCCGTGCGCTGCGAGGCCCTTTCCTGGTCGAGGTAGAACTCGATCGCAGAGGCCCGGGGGCTGCTTAGGACACGCAGGGGGACGAATCCGCCTCGGTCCATAGCAAGGAAGCGCTGGGCGGGAGTCCTGTTGCCGATGACTTCACTGGCGAAGTTGAACGAGAGCCGACCGGCAAGGGTAGCGAAGTCTCCCTTCCCGATCCCGGTGGTGAAGGGCTGAGCTCCCGAGTCCTGCTCCGAGGTCTGGGGTCCGACATAGCCAAACATCAATCGACCCCCACTCAAGCCCTTGGGGGCGCCGGAGGCCTCGAGCTTGCGTTCCGTTGCCGTGGGGGCGAGGACGGTGCGCAGTTCGCCTGCACTCTTGGTGGTGGAGTCGGTGTACTTCCAGCGGTATCGAAAGTGCCTGCCAAAGCTCAGAAGCTTGCCCCGCTGGGGGCGTCCACGGCCACCGGACGGGTCGACCTGCTCGAATTCCAGAAACAGAACCTCACCCGGCTGTGGAATCGGGTTCTTTTGGCTCAGGATATTGCGGCGAATCCCATGCCGGTCGACCGTTTCAACGGTGTCGGGCATTCCATCGGAATCAACAGCACCTTTGGCCCGGGGGTGTCCAGCCAGGTGACCGTGGCGAACTCCTGCCAGATGATCCAGGGTGGCGAGGTATTGCTCGACCAGGTCCGACGTGATCGTGATGATGTCCTGGCCCTGTTCGGAGACCATCGGGTCGATCAAAACAAAGGGAATGCCAGGGGCGGGTTGTTCCGATTCCGGACCATTGAGCTCTGTGTGCGTCGGGCGACCCAGGACTCCCTGCCCATCGATGCCCTGGCCGCAGCGGAGGACGGTTTTTTCCTGGAGCCCCTCGGGGGCGCGAATGGGGAGTCGGCTCACCGAGAGTGGTTGCCCGGACACCGCATGGGCGTCGAGTTGTCGGAGGAGTTCTGTGCCGAGCTCCGTTTCCTTCAAATAGGTGAGCTGGGTCGTGGGCACCAAGCGGACCCGAACCGTGCCCGGGATCTTGCTGGAAAGTACTTGGCCCGCGAGGAAGACCTTCGAGAGGTTCTGACCAGTGGCTAGCTGAGACAGTGGCCGATAGGAAAACGTCCGCTCCCAAACCCTCTCCATCGGCGCCGAGAGAAGGGATTGAAGCGACTGTCGCAGCATGCCCTTCAAGCTACTGCCGGCAAGCAGGACGCGTTCCGGGGCTGTGTTCCAGGGGTCTTTCTTTGATCCCGGAACCGCGAGGGGCTCCAAGATCGTCTTGTTCGCATGGAAGGAATCGACTTTGAACTCCTGTGCAAGTCGCTCGGCCAAGCCGCTTCGGCTGAGGGGGACTTGCTCGTTCCCAACCAGCAGTGGCGTGCAGGCCCGCAGCCGAATGCGCAGCTCTCCCGAGTGCCTCCTTTCGCCATCATTGCGACCGTCGTGAAAAGTCGGAGCCGCGTGGATGGTGGCATCGGGTTGAACGGGGACGAAGTGATAGGGGGCTTCCCGCTTTCCATGAAATCCCTTGTGGGGCCTCATTGACTCATCTCCGGGGTAGGCACTTCGCTGGCTTGGAGGGTCCACCAGCGCAAGAGTCCTCGGCTGCGATACTCCGTGCACTCGAGCGCGACAGACCCAAGTGAATGGCGGCTTAGGCCCCGGTGAACAGCCCCCCCTGGTTGCAGGCCCAAGCTGGCCTGCTGGGATCCCGCCAGAAGAACTGGGTAGGAGGTAGCTTCGAGGGCTTCCTCCTGAACCGCTTCGGCCTGGGAAGGCACCCAGGTCGGCCAGTCCGCCTTGCCCGTCCAGAATGCGGACCATCGAACTTGCCCCTCGCCTGAGAGGCTGTGCAGCGAACCGCCTTCCAGGAAGAGCCGTGATTCCACGAGCGCGGGGCATGCGCTTGGATCGAACTTGGAGGCCCAGACCAGTCCTGCGAATCCCGGGAGGCGCTGGCCGTGGTTCTCAGGATCCAAGATCCAGATCCCAGAGCGCTGCACGGATTCGTCCTGGTTGGCTTGGCGTAGCCAATCGGTGTGGGTGGTGCCTGTCTGGGATCCATGGCACCAATATCCCGCTTGTGAGGGATGGGTCATTGGGTGTCCTGCATGGGGGATGGGGAGTGGAGCCGAGCCTTGAATGACTCGAGCCATTGGGAAAGCGCTAACGGAGGGCTCGTATCCGGGTGGCCGGCCCTCTCTGCTGCAATGGCGCGGATGCGCCAGGGCAACCAGCCAGAGCCACTCCATTTTCCACCACCGAGGGGGACATGACCGAATTGGGCCAGCTGCAGAGCAGGGACGAGCCATTGGTCGAGCTCAGCCAGTCGTCTGCGGAGGTCGATGCTTGGGTCCTCTTGTTTCGGCTTCTTCTTCCCCTGGAGCGGGCGGGACGGTGGCCGATAGGGTGGCAGTTCGATCACGATCGGAAACCGGAACGTGCCTTGGACCAGCAGCTCCGCATCGAACTTGGCATTGCCATAGACGCCTGCGGTGAACTCGTCCTCGGCATGGAGTTGGAGACGTGCGTAGCGGGGGGAGCCGTGGAACTGGGCCTCTCGGATGAGAACCCAGCTGGAGAGTTCTTCGGCGCCGAGCCACTGGGTCAAAAGATCGGCTCGCAGGCGGACGTCGACCGAAGACAAGTCCTGCGTGCCCTCTTCGCGAAGCTTGCGAATCGCCTGGATGAGCTTGGATGCCTCGGGGTCGGTGCTGTCGTTGGGGTCGCGCACTGCGGTCCCTGCCATCCGCAGGAGCCTGGACGCCGCGTGGCGGAGTGGTCCGCGAATGCCGGATCCTGGCAGAGCGGGTTGGAAGCCGTCCTTGCCCTTGGAAGCGGTTCGCAGGAAGGGCCGGTCGAGTTCCCTGGGCTCGGGTTTGCCGGAGTGGGGCTGCCACCGATCCTCGTCGGGGAGCGGGTCGAGGCCTAGGGGATGACCAGCGATGCGGAGTGGGTCGAAGCCATAGCGGGTGTCCGAGGGGGACGTGATGTCGGCCTCGATCTCCAGGCAGAGGTAGTGCCAGGCCTGCTCGGCCGGCGGTAGCCCGACCTCGTTCCTGGCGTTGGTCACCAGGTCATTCCATTCGAGCGTTTGGCTGTCCGGCAGGCAGCGTGCGGCCTCGAGCGCTTCCGCCGGGTCGGCCGTGTTGTCCGGCCATGCCTGAAGGGTTGGCAGATCGGCTACGAGGCGGACAGCCATGTCGATCTCCAAGCGGCACCAGCCGTACCCGCGTACGGCTCGGCCCCCCAGCCAGGCGCGACCCCTGCACCATTCATCGAGGGCCAGCACGGCGAGGTGTTCGGCGAGCTCGGAGCCTCGGTGGGTGTCGATCTCGAGCTGGAAGGTCCAGGCCGTCCCGGTGGGGACCACTTCAAAGTCGTAGAGAGGGCCCTTGTCCCTGGCAGCAGCGCCAGTGGCTTGGCGAATGCCAACCCCTTGGCGCCATTCCGTTGTCGGCGGATCTCCATGGATGTGTGCGTTCTCAAAGATCCAAACCGACTGATCGAAGGGCTCGGAAGTCGACTGACTGGCCTTCGGAGCCTTGCGGTGTCGGCCCCGGCGCTTGGCGGTGATCGAGCGATAGGACTGTTCGGGGATCCTGGACCCCGTGGGCTGGGCGGAACCGGTGCCGGGTAGAGGTTCGCCGAGGAGATCGGGGACGATTCTCGCTGCGGTCTCGATGAGGCCACCAGCTAGTGCGGATCCGTAGAGCGTCAATCGTCCCAGTCCGTCCCGTTGGAAGGTGTCCGTCTCCCTGCTGTCGGGGGCCGTCGCGAGGGCAGCGAGAGGCGACTCTTGGATGAGCTTTCCGCGGATCACGGTGCGGTAGAGCGGCTTGCTCATTGGGACAGGATCTCCTCGTGCTCTAGGTCTTTCAGACGGGTCGACATGCACCGCGCGAGCTCAGCTAGGAATGGGCCCTGGGCATGGCGGACGTTCGGATCGCCACACCGGCGCTCCAGCCAGCTCAATAGAGGGGTGCCGTCCACCGGAACGGCCCAAGGCTCACGGACTGAACGTTGCAGGCTGGCCAGGACTTCGAGCGCGGGAGGAGCCGCCTCTCGCTCGAGCTGGTGACGGAGGGTCTGCCATTGGGTGCGCGATGGCCCGAGAGGGCCGGATCCGTCTGCCTTTTCTAGGTTGAGGGATTGTGAGAGCACAGCATCCGATTCGAGCACTCCGCGATAGAGCCGCTCTCGAAGATTGGTTTCCTCGCCGTCCTTCGCATCAGGATTGCTAGGGACATCCGGTTTGGAGTCGTGCACTGCCTGGCGGTGAAAGCTGAGATCGATCCATGCGCGTCCGAAACCCTCCTCCCCGCGCTCGCCGAGGTTGCCGGCCGCCTTGAGGGTCTCGAGCAAGGCCGTGCGGAGGGCTTTCACTTGGTCCGGCTCTGTTCCTTCGACCAAGAATGCAGAGCCTGCGCGGATGGCCATGGCTGGCAGGCGCCGTGTTCCTGCTGCGGAATTGAATCCGTGGACGACTCGGGTTTCGAGTGCGGCCTTTCCAACGCGCAGACCCGTGGGGGGCTCGGGCATTCCCGCCAACCGAGCCCAGTCGGCCGCATTCAGAGAGGTCAAGAACGTCAGATCCACAGCCCGGGCGATGAGGTCCGTCTGCAGAGTGATCGTGAACCCGTACCAGGTCGATTCGGTTTCCTGGCGTGGGTGGAGATCCTGTTGAACATGCTCCGTGTCGCTTGAGATCCAATCCGCCCGTTCGATGCGGACGGGGCGGCCTCCCCGGCCCATGCGAAGCCAGCGTCTTCGGGCGGGATCTGGCTGATTCCAGAGATCCCCCGGCAGGTTGGCGAGGGTCTCGGCTGCCTTTGCGTCAAGCCGGATCCCCACTACGAATGCCTGGTCTTCAGCTAGGGCGGACTCGGTGAACAGGTGCCCGTGATCGGACTCGCGGTCGCTGTCCTCCAGTTGGAGTCGACGGGAGTCCATCGTGCGGCCCTGGCGGCGAACCGGGACGCGGTTGCGCATGCGGTGACTGACGAGGGGGGTGCATTGTCTCCAGGGCTCGTCCCCAAAGCAGGAGAGGAAACGCACCTGCTTGACACGTTTTAGGGGCACTTGCCCGGTCTCTTTCTCGGGGTCCGTGTCACTCTTGGTTTCATTCTCCAGGAGCAAGGCATCGGTTCGGACTCCAGAAGGGGCGTAGTACCAGTCGCTCGACTCGCCATCGGAGAGCCACCATGGAGCTGCTCCAGGGGCTTGGCTGGATCGATGGGATTCCTTGACCTCCCTGGCCGACAAGGGCAAGGGCAGGACCCGATCGGGAACCCCCTTCGTTTCATCCCAAGGGAACGGATAGCCCGGACCAAATTGCGTGTGGGCCGGGTCTGCCAGGACGCTTCGGTCGGCGGCGCTCACTCCCATTCGCTGGAGTTCGGTCAGGAACGCTCCACGGACAGCGGAACCAGGCATTGTGTGCCGGGTCTGAATGATGTTGCCCGGGTAGCCGGTCTGCGGAAAACAAACGGGTTCGAGATTGCGCAGGACGATTCGCAGGACTCCACTTCCTGCCAGTGGCAAGGGGGGGGCGGTCGTTGGAGTTCTGGTTTCAAGCTGTGAAATGCGTATCCGGCCTAAGCTCTTGGACTTGTCGGATCCGATGGAGCGAAGCCGTCGTAGACAGAGTTGCAAGAAGTCCGAATCTGATTCGCTGCCCTGAAGGCGGATTTCCCCAGCTGCGGTAAGGCCGGCACGGGCCAGCTCTCTCGTTCGAAGAGTTTGGTCCAGGGGGCGGCGCGTTTCCGCCTCGCGGGAAGTCTGGGTCCTCAGAAGAAACAGGCGATCAGGTGAGGTCAGACCCGGTTCGGATCCGGCTGCGGAGATTTCCCCTGGCGGAGAGAAGTGCAGGCTCGTGGCCAGGACACGGCGAGGAGTGTCCGAACCCTCGGTCCCGAAGAGCTTGGCGATGGTGCCGTGGTCACAGTGACCGTGGCCGACCAGCTCTTCGGCTTGATCGCGAAGTAGACCGAGGAAGGTTGTCGACCAGCAAACGGGCCGGCCCATCCGGTCTTTGGCGTGCAGGTCATCCACGAGGTCCAGATGTCCCTCTCCGCTGCCACAATGGGCGTCCTCTAAGAGCTCACACAGAAACCGGATATAGAATTCAGCCATCGCTTGCGCTACTTGCTCTTCGAGAGTTTGGGGTAGGTCAGTCGCTTCAAACGCTCTAGTTCGAACACGTCGACGAGGTCTGGCAAGGTCGTCCACGAACCCGTCGTGGAATCACCGGCTTCCTGGGATGCGAACCATGGGCTCCATCCATGTTCACTCTCGGTCAAGTAGCCCCACTCGACGAGAGCGTCCCGTAGGGGGCGCGGAAGCAATCGGGCTGCAAGGATCCCTTCGTAGTATCCGCGATCCAGAGAGGCCACCAATCCACGGAGTTGGCTGCGTGCAGCTTCTCTGCCCATGTCCGCAAGCTTGGACGCATCCGCCAGCAGTTTGGCTAAGGAGGGACGCTTCGCGCCCTCTTGGGGATTCGATGCGATCGGCACAGGGCGGCAAGCAAGCGCTCGGTGTGCCCCCGAGGAACCACGGTTCTCGCTGAGCCGGTAGGGAATCAGGTCACCCTGCCAGGATTGACTGATGTTCAGCCAGTCCACGGCGGAGGTCAGCGTATCTGAATCGCCCCCGCGGCTCTGGCGCTTGGCGCTGGCAACGAGCGAGTCGGAGATCTCGTGGGCGCGGTAAAAGGGAAAGCCCAGGCGGACGAACGCGACGCCAGCGCCGATCGTGAAGGCCTCTTCTCCCTTGGGCAGGAGTTTCTTGGACGTCTCTCGCAGCTCCTTCTCGAATTCAGCGAGGAAGGGAAGGGCGAGGGGGGCATCGATGAGGAACAGGAGATCGTCTCCGCCCAGCATCAATGGCCGGGCCGGGACTTTCGTCTTCTTCGAGATTCCGAGCGAGCTCAACTTTCTTGCAAAGGCATTTGAGAACGCAATCCGCATGCTGGTTCGCAGGATGTGGAAGAATGTCTCTCGCCTGCTCCACTCCGCCGCCGGGTCTGCATTGTCTTCATGCGATTCCCTTGGGGAATACTGCAGGCTCCGCGCGCCAATGGCATTGCCGTCCAGCTGGATGATGGCGAGGCTGCCGCTGCGGCCGATCTCGGAGAACTCGGAGGGGAACTCCGATTCTCGCTTGCCGATGCTGTCGAGCAGCCCCTCGCGCATGCGGCCTAGGACATCACGAGTGCGCTCAACACCCTTAGGGCGTCCATCGAAGGCGTCTCCCCTTTTGAGTAGCTCCAGGGAAGCTGGGCTGACCCGTACCCTATCTTCCGGACCCAGAGGGTAGATGGTGCTGGCAGTACCTGCGCCGGAAGCTTCGCAGACATGGGCATAGGGGAAGTCGGCAAGGGCTTCCGATTTCGAATCCGCCAGTTCTTGCTCTGGTCTGTTGCTTCCCAGCGGCCTGATATGCGTTGACCATGAAATGCCCGGCAGTTCTCGGCTAAGCAACCCTTCAGCTTCCACAGCAAATGCCATCGCTTCCTCCTTGCTGGGAAACAGAGCCTCAAAGTTGCCGCCGTCTCTCGCAAGGACGCCGAGGCCCGCAAGTCCTGCGGGATCGTCCTCATTTCCCAACGGGTCCTTGGCGAGTGGGCGCAAAGAGGTGGACGGCGCGACGTCCAAGGAAGTCGCGCCCATGCGACAGGCCAAGACCGGAAGATTCTGGGGTGGACCGTCTTGGTCGCGAAAACGACCGCCGAGCCATTGGCCACGGACGACTTCGCCCAATTTGGCGTTGGCACCAACGATGGCCCTTAGACGGGGAGTCTGGACCAGGAATGACTGAATCCGAGCCAGGGAAAGGTGGACGAGGTACGGATGTTGCAACTTGAGTGGATGGGACGACGGACTTCCAGGCCCCTTGGAACGCAGGGCCATTCTGAGGCGGCGGAGAATCCAAGAAAATGACTAGTTCATTCCGGGGGGGTCACTGCTTAGGGGCATCAAGGCACACTTCCCGCACGTAGAGCGTCCTTGATGATCGAGAGGTCTGGGGAGACATCCGTGTTGGGCCGGTACGGAATGGCAGGCAGGTCGAAGGATTTCGCCTAGAGGCCCGGCCGAAAACACCGCGCGGGACCTCTAGGAGGGGACTAGGGGCTCAGTTGCCGTTTGAGCGACGCGGACCAGTTGAGGCAGGACGGGTGGACTGAACAAGCGCGCCTATGGATGGAGCAGGAGGAGCTGAGCGAATGGCAGGGGTGAGGGGTGATCACTCCAATCGGTAGGATCGGGGTGTTCGGGTTGCACGGCACAAGGAGACCTATCGCTTTGAACTCCGGCAGACCGTGTCGGCCGGTGATGGCTTCCCTGTCACCGGGAGCGTCGATGTTTCAGGCGCTGCATGGCATCGCCACGACCATGGCGATCGCCTTCAGGGCTTTTGGATTCGAGAAGGCCGGGGATTGCCGCCGGGTCGATGAACTCCACAGCTGTTGCCCGGAGTTCGGGTCCCTGCAAGCCAGCATGCATTTTGGACCCGCCGGAACCCCTAGGCGCCGGGTACCTGCGGCCAACCGGTACGGATGGTCAGGCCCAGGACGGGGTGCTTTGCTCGCACCAACTCCTATCCACGGTGGCCCTTCCGTGTCCGCTCCTGTCCATTCGGCAGGCTCGGGGGACTCCGAGGGGAGTGGGGCTAAAATCGGGCTCCAGGGCCTCAATCGGCTGTTTGAGGCCCTAGAGGATGGCGGAGGTGGAGGGATTCGAACCCCCGGTCCCGTGAAGGACGTCGGTTTTCAAAACCGGTGCATTCGGCCGCTCTGCCACACCTCCGCTGGGGGGAGGGTATCAGGTGGAGGGCTTGTGGGCGATGACGGAGTAGCCGTGGACGACGGTGGTGTCGTTGGTGAGCTTGGAGGCCAGGTGGAAGGCGACCTGGATGGCGGCGGTGAAGGGGAGCAGGAGGGTGCTGCGCCAGCGGGAGAGGATGACGCTGCCGTCGGACTGGCGGCTCTTGGCGCCGACGGAGCGGAGGAGCCACTGGGAGGCCATCGAACCCATGGCCGAGGCGAAGTTGCCGCGGGGGGTGATGGACTCGACCTTGAGACCGGCGTTCTCGACCAGGACGGCTAGGGCGCTAGGGGTGAAGCGCCAGTAGTCGCTGGGCAGCTCGTGGAGGGGCTGGCTGAAGGGGACGGTGAGGAGCAGCTTGCCGCCAGGCTTCAGGACGCGGGCCATGTCGGCTACGCACGCGGCGGGCGTGGGCAGGTGCTCCAGGACCTCGGTGGAAAGCACCGTGTCGAGGGAATCGGTGCGGAAGGGGAGGCGATTGCCGTCGCCGAAGACCTGGATGCTCTCAGCCGCCACGTCGAGCATGCCCCACATGTTGGGCTGCTTGTCGAGGATGGAAGGCGGGTACTCGATACCGAGGTAGCGCGTCACGTGGGGTGCGAAGAGCTCCCGGTAGGGGCCCTCGGAAACTCCCACGTCCAGCAAGATGCCGGAGGCATGGGGCGCCAGGTCCGCCACCGATTGGCGCAGCTTGGACCAGTCCAGCCAATAGGGATTGAGCGGCGAGCGCTTGCGCCAGGCGTTCAGGCGTTGACCACGGCTGCCGCGGTAGACCACGACGCCCTCGCGTTTGGGACCGGAAAGCGCCATCAGGGAACGAAGCGATAGAGCCGGAGTTGGGGACCCGGGCGCTC
>CAYWNK010000004.1:0-72915 GCA_964459495.1 uncultured Planctomycetaceae bacterium | reverse complement strand
GTCGTGGGGTGCCAGGTGCAGTTCCCAGTAGCCGTCGAGTCGGCCGGCGGCCACGTAGGCCAGGTCCAGGGCCGCGGAGCCGAAGCGGCGAATGCCGCGCAGGTCGTAGAACAGGCTGTCGAAGTTGCCGAGGTTCGAGTTCTTCAGCTGCTCCCGGCGATAGGGAAAGCCCGTTGCGAGCACGGCCTCGGAGAGCTGGCTCGCCTGGCTGGTGCGCAAGGGCCCCCCCCCGCGGGCGTGCTCGCTCCACGCGCCGCCGCCCGCGATCGCGAGGAAGGTCTCCCCCAGCATGGGCGCATGCACCACCGCGACCTGGGGCTCGCCTGCCAGGTACAGCCCCATCGATACGCAGAAGAACGGAACCCGGTGCACGAAGTTGACCGTCCCGTCCAGGGGGTCGAGGAACCAACGCGGGGCATCGGACGGCGCATCGCTCGTCTCCTCTTCCGCCTCGATGGCGTGATCGGGAAAGGCGGCCCGCAGCTCCGCCACCAACAGGCGTTCGGACGCGAGGTCCGCCTCGGTGACCAGATCCCGGCTCGACGACTTGCGCGTGAGATCCTCGCGGTCGATGCGCTCGAACGCGTCCATCAACAGGGTGCCTGCGCGGCGTGCGGCACCGGCGGCCACCGCCAGGGCCATTCGGCGTTCGAGGTCGTTCATCGGTCGGTGACCGCGGGGGCGCTGCTGGCCATGGCTTGGCAGATCGCGTCCTGCATCGGCTTGAAGGCGTGGGTGTTCAACCCGTCATAGTGGGGATAGTTGACGAGGATTGAGAAGGCCAACAGGCGTCCAGATTCGGTTTCCACCAGACCGGAGAGACCACTCGCTCCATTGACGAATCCTGTCTTGGCGCGCACACGACCCCGGGCTGAACCGCTGCGCATGCGCTTGGACAGGCTGCCGGTTTCCCCGGCAACGGGCAGGTGCGCGCGGATCAGCTCCGCCCCGGCCCCATCGCGGCCCATCGCCGCCGCCACCAGCGCAGTCAGCTGGCGCGGACTTGTGCGGTTGGCCTTCGAGAGCCCCGAGCCGTCCACCTGCACGAGTCCGTCGGCGCTCACCCCGAGCCGCGACAAGGCCGCACTCACCGCGGCCTGGCCGCCGGCCCGGTCGGGCGCTTGGCCGGTGGCGTAGGCAAGGTGCAGGAATACCTGGTCGGCAACCGAGTTGTTCGAATCGCGCAGAATCGGTAGCGCGCATGAGGCGAGCGGGGATTCCATCCGCGCCACGAGCTGCCCCTCACCGGGGACCCGCACTCGGACCACCTGACCTTGGATTTCGATGCCTTCCACACCTAAGGCGTGGACCAAGGCCGCTCCGAACAGAGCGACCGGATCCGGCGAGGCGAAGCGCGCGGTGTAGCTCGGCACGTCCGCGGGAATCGATCCGCGCACCGTGACCTTGCCGGGCACTGCCCCGACGGCCACCGTCAGCGCCTTGCGCTTGGCGACAGTCTTGACTGTGCCACTGCGGGCTGCGCCAGAGCCAGCCGGCGTGAGTCGGACCCGGGCTTTCTGGCCGGGGCTTGTGGCTTCTACAATCGCGGTGAAGCAGCCGGCGTTGACGCTGAATCCGCCGCTCAGGGCGCAGTATTCCTTCCAGTGATCCCGTGAGCTCGGCCACTGGGGGCCAGGGCCCGGGGCCGCAAAGCCCCCTTCGTCGAGGATCAGGTCGCCGTCCACGCGCCCGATTCCCGCCGACCGCAGCTGGTCTGCAACGGCGCGGGCCCACGGCTGGATGCCGCCGCCGGGGCTGTCGTCATAGAGCGGGTCGCCGGCCGCACGCACGACCAGGTCCCCCATCAGCGTCCCGTCCGCAATCGTGCCGTGGGCCTCGAAGGGGGTCACGATCCGGTGGTCTGCCCCGAGCTCGGCCAGCGCGGCTGCCAGGGTGATCAGCTTGAGGTTGGAAGCCGGCAGCAGCGAGGCGCCCGCCTGGCGGCTGATGAGCTCTTGCCCGCTGGCCAGGTCGACCACGTGAATCGCCACGACGGTGTTGTTGCCGTGAACCTTGCCCTTCGAGCGCTTGTTCGCTGTGCCCATGGCCTTGGCGATCGCCCGCTCCACGGCGCGTTCGAGCTCGGGGGCAGCGTCTGCCCGAGCAGGCGGGACTTCGTCGGGCGCTTCGAAGTGTGGCCGATCCACTCCCCTAGGCTCCGCTGCCTCCAATCGCGCGGATTGGACCGGCGAATCGGCCCCGGCCGTCCCCGGTCCGGGCACCTGGCTGTCCTGAGTCTCCGGCTCGGCCCGGCCCGGTAGCTCGTCCCGCGGCGGCGGAGTCCCCAGCAGGATCGGGCCAGCGCTTTCCCTCGCTTGGTCTGCGGCGGGCGCAGCCTTCACGACCCCGTCGCTGTCCGCACCGCAGCCACTCCAGGCCAGGAGTGCCGGCAACATCCAAAGCAGAATCCAGCGCATGGTTCCCGCGCTCTTCCTCACTTGAGTCCCCCCCATGGAACGCCTCAGCCCTGCTCGCCGTAGCCGCTGGGGTGGGCCTGATGCCAGGCCCAGGCGTCCTCTAGAATTTGGCGCAGGTCCGGCTTCGTGGGTTCCCAGCCCAGGAGGGTTTTCGCGCGGGTGCCGCCGCTGATGAGCTGGGCAGGATCCCCTGGGCGCCTCGGCGCTACCTCGGCCGGGATCGGATGACCCGTCACCTCGCGCGCAACCTCGACCACTTCGGCCACCGAGAAACCCGAGCCGGTGCCCAGGTTGCACAGCAAGCGCTCGGTGCCGGACTGAAGCTTGGCCAGCGCCCGCAGGTGCGCATCCCCTAGATCGTCGACGTGCACATAATCCCGTACGCAGGTGCCGTCGGGCGTGTCGTAGTCGTCGCCGAACATCAGGATCTTGTCCCGCTGCCCGAGGGCCACCTGGAGCACCAGCGGAATCAGGTGGGTCTCAGGCCTATGGTCCTCACCGATTCCCAAGCCAGGGGCCGCGCCCGCCGCGTTGAAGTATCGCAGGGCCGCGTAGCGCATGCCGTAAGCCACCGAGTAGTCGGCGAGCATGTGCTCCATGTGCAGCTTGGTGTGGCCATAGGGGTTGATCGGCGACTGCGGATGGCTTTCGTCGATCGGGACTTTGACCGGCGAGCCGTAGGTGGCGCAGGTCGACGAGAACACGATGTCGCGCACCCCGGCCGCTCGCATCTCCTCGAGCAGGTTCCAGGTGTAGTGGACGTTCTCGCGGTAGTAGGTGGCGGGATCGGTGACCGACTCCCCCACGTAGCACTTGGCGGCGAAGTGAATCACGGCCTTGGCGCCTGTGGCCACGAGGGCGGCGGCGATGGCCGAGCGGTCCCCCAGATCTCCCTCGTGGAGCTGAACCCCAGCGGGAATCGAGGCTCGATGCCCGGTCGAGAGGTTGTCGAAAATGCTGACCGGGACCCCGCGGGCCTGCAGTAGGCGGACGGTATGGCTGCCGATGTAGCCCGCTCCTCCGGCTACGAGAACGGGCCCGGTCGGCTGGCCGGCTCCTGCGTCGCTGGTCGTCATGGCTCTCAGGTTGCGGGTTTTTCCCCCGTGTTCCCAAGGGAAGTCCAAAACCGTGGCCAGGATTTTGTCACGCAGTCCGGATTCGACACCCGGACCCCGGGCACGACCAGCCCCAACAGGCCGAAAGCAAAGGCCATGCGGTGATCGCCGTGGGGATCGAGTACGCGTGGCTGGGGCCGGATGTTCTCGTCCGTCCCCGGTCCCTGGTAGTCGATCCGCAAGAAGCTCGCGCCGGCCTCCACCTGAAAGCCGGTCGCCCGCAAGCCCGCGGCCAGGACCTGCACGCGATCGGACTCTTTGCCAGCCAGCGTAGCCAAGCCCGTGAGTTCGCTGCCCCCTCCGCCCCGGCGCGCCGCTGCGGCGGCGACCGCTGCAAGCACCGGCGCGAGGTCCGGCTCGCCGCTCAGGTCGAGTCGAGCACCCTGCGCCGGTTGCCCCTCGGCCCAAATGCCCTGGCCGTCGAAGCCGGAGCGACAACCAAATGCCGCCAGGTGGTCAGCGATAGCCACATCGCCCTGGGCCGCCTCGGCCGAGAGCCCGGCGACCAGCACGCGCCCACCCGACAGGCAGCCGGCAGCCAGGGCGACGGCCGCGGCGGATGCATCGGGCTCGACGGCGAGGGGATGCGCGGGGGCTCGCAGCTCTCCGCTGCAGTGGAAGTGAAGGGCTTCGCCGTTGTTCCTTGCCTCCCCTAAGCTGCTGGCCCCCATGCTCGATTCCCCTTCGACGAGCCGCACCCCAAAGCGCTGGAGCACGTCCCGTGTGATATCCACGTAGGGACGACTGGGGATCTCACCATGTACCGAGAGAGGCCCTGCGTGCCGGCCCAGCGCCATGCCGAGCAACAGGCCCGTCACCTCTTGGCTAGACCCCGGAGCCCGTAGAACCAGCGGCCCGAGCGGGTGGTCCGGCCCCCTGCCGGGCCGCTCGACCGCGGGGGGGCGGATCTCCAAGGGGAAGTCCCCCCGCCCGGGATCCCGCGGTGCAAGCGCGACGCCGGCGCCCTTCAGGCAAGCGAGCAGGGCCGGGCTCCGGCGGCGGGACAGGCTTCCCTCTGACTCCACCGTCCAGGGGCCCGGCCCCAGGCAGCCCAGTCCGGCGAGGGCCGTCCAAAGGCGGGCGGCCGTGCCCGACTCCCCCACCCCGATGACAGCGCCGGTCCCAGCCTCAGCCTGGCCTGCTCGATCCGGCTTCCGCTCCTTGGGCCAGACCAGGTCCCCGTCCGCCGACCGCTCTGGACCCAGCCCCATGGCCCCGAGCGTCTGCAGCATGTGCTCGACATCCGCCCCCTCGAACACGCCCCTCAAGCGGCTGCCGCCCGGCCCGAGTGCAGCGAGCAGGAGAGCACGTTGGGCCACCGACTTGGATCCAGGCACCGCGATCTGGCCCTCGACCCGCATCTTGGGCTCGAGGCCGCGGGGAGCGTCTTGCTGGTTCATGGGGAGTCCGATTGTAGGGCCCCGGGGGCCCGGTCATACTGCCGCGGGGCGGAACCTCTCCGCTCTCCGCATCGCTCCGATACGCCACGATCCTCCAGCGGTTTCCACCATGACCCCGTCAGCGGCCTACCTCGGGCGCCACGACGCGCCCCCCGGTCTGCGTCAGATCGCCTCCGGCAAAGTGCGCGACATATACGAGCTGGACGACGAGCGCCTGCTTTTCGTCACCACCGATCGTGTATCCGCCTTCGACGTCGTCATGGACGCGGGCATTCCCGACAAGGGACGTGTGCTGACCTCGATCGCGGCCCACTGGTTCGAGCGCACGGCGGATCTGGTGCCCAACCACCTGCTCAGCACCGACGTCGACGCAGCCCCGGGGCTGGACGAAGAATGGCGCAGCCGGCTGCGGGGCCGAACCATGATCGTCCAGCGCTGCGAGCCCGACCCCATCGAATGGGTCGTGCGGGGCTACATCGAAGGCTCCGGCTGGAAGGAATACGTGGAGCGCGGCACGGTCTGCGGCATCGATCTCCCCCCGGGCCTGGTCCGGGCCGACCAGCTGCCTGAGCCCCTGCTCACCCCCACGACCAAGCACGAGGCTCACGACCGGCCCCTGCACCCACGGGAGGCCGCCGAGCTGATCGGACCGGAGGCCTACGCCGAGCGTGAGCGCATCTGCCTCGCTCTCTTTGAGCGGGGCCGCGTCGAGCTCGCGGAGCTTGGGATCCTGCTGGCCGACACCAAGTTCGAGCTGGGGACTAGGGACGGCAAGGTGCTGCTCATCGACGAGGCCCTCACTCCCGATTCGAGCCGTTTCTGGCCCGCCTCCGAGTACGCGCCGGGCTCTTCTCCCCCCAGCTTCGACAAGCAGATCCTCCGCAACCACTTGGAGACACTGCCCTGGAACAAGGAATACCCGCCGCCTCACCTTGAGCCGGAGATCCTGGCCAAGGTCGGCCGGAAGTATCTCGAAATCGCAGAACGCATCACAGGCCACCTCCCCGACGGCATCAGCGCGTAGAACATCCAACATGTATCCCCAGACCCTCTCGTGGATCGGTGACCTTCCTGGTCACGTGCGCATGATCGAGCAGACCCTTCTGCCGGACTCCTTCCAGGAGATCGACGTGAAGGATGTCCCCCAGATGGTCGACGCCATCTACCGCCTGGCGGTGCGCGGCGCCCCCGCCATCGGAGTGGCGGCCGGCTTCGGCATGCTGCTCGGAGTCCAGCACCTGCGGGACAAGAGCGCGTCGGAGGTCATGGCGGCCCTGGCAAGCACACACAAGGAGCTAGACGCCTCGCGTCCCACGGCCGTCAACCTGTCCTGGGCCACGGCGCGGATGCAGCAAATCGCCGACCAGACTAGCGCCGGTGGAGCCGATGGTGCGGCGATCGTCGACGCCCTCCACGCGGAGGCCCTGCGGATCTACGAGGGCGATCGCGCCACCTGTCGCGCCATGGGCGAGCATGGGGCTGAGCTGATCGCCGACGGGGCCAAGCTGCTGACCCACTGCAATGCGGGCGCCCTGGCCACGGCAGGCATGGGGACGGCCCTCGCGCCCATGTACGTCGCCCACGAACAGGGCAAGAAGATCGGCGTGTTTGCGGACGAAACTCGGCCCTTGCTGCAGGGGGCTCGCATCACGGCTTGGGAATTGGACCAAGCGGGCATTGACGTCACCGTCATCACCGACGGCATGGCCGCGCGTGTCATGTCGGAGGGCAAGGTCGACGCGGTCTTCGTCGGCTCGGATCGCATTGCCCGCAACGGCGACGTCTGCAACAAGATCGGCACCTTCGGTGTCGCCCTCGCCGCCAAGCACCACAACATCCCGTTCTACGTGGTCGCCCCCCTCTCGACCGTCGACCCGAGCCTCTCCGACGGCTCAAAGATCCCGATCGAAGAGCGCCCGCCCGAAGAGATCACTGCGGGCCTCGGCAAGCAGACGACACCGAAGGGCGTCAAGGTCTACAACCCCGCCTTCGACGTCACCCCCGCCGATCTGGTGAGGGGCATCATCACCGAGGTTGGAGTGATTGAGAACCCGACCACGGCCAAGGTCGAAGACGCCCTGCGCCGGGGCGGCGTGGCGTTCTAAGCCCTTCGCTTGCCCCGAAAGGGCCTGCCCCATAGGCCGGCCCCGACCAAAGCGGCACCCTGGCCGCCCACTGCCGCCGTCGTCCCGACTTGGGGCTACGGCGGCCGCCTTTTGGGCCTGGGTTCAAGACGGGGTGGAGCGCTAGCCGAAAGAAGTTTCCTTGGCGCGCTGAGCGCACAACCCCGCGTCCCATACCAGACCAATCATGGCAGACGAGAAGAAGGCCAAGCCGGCAACCACCAAACCTTCCGAGATGGACGGGGAGGTGATCGAATTCATGACGGCCATGGATGACTACAAGCGCATCCACAGCCGGCCTTTCCCCACCTGGAGCGAGGTCCTGGGCGTGATCAAGGAACTTGGCTACGAGAAGGCCAGCTAGCTGGACTCATCCGGGGCAGCCGGCTACGAAAACACCGGCCCAGCCACCGAATGGCGGCCGGGTCGGCGCTGGGTGACAGGCCTGGCCTAGGAATAAATCGGGTGAGCGCCAGCGACCTCGGCCACCTCGCCCCGCACGCGCTTGGCAACGCCTGCATTTTCGGGTGCCTCGAGCACGTCGGCGATCCAGCCCGCCATCTGCGTCATGTGCTCCTGGACGAGTCCGCGGGTCGTAATCGCCGCGGTACCAAGGCGGATGCCGGAGGCCTCCATCGGCGGGCGCTGATCGAACGGCACCAGGTTCTTGTTGCACGTCAGGTCGACCGCGTGAAGCAGATCCTCTGCCTGGGCGCCGGAAAGGCCCTTGGTTGTGACATCGACAAGCATGAGATGGTTGTCGGTACCGCCGGACACGATGCGGAAGCCGCGCTCGATCAGGCTGTTGGCCAGGGTTTGCGCGTTGGCGATCACCTGCTTGCCGTAGACCTGGAAGCTGGGCTCTGCCGCTTCCCGCAAGGCGACCGCCTTACCCGCGATCACATGCATGAGCGGGCCACCCTGGCCACCGGGGAACATCGCGCTGTTGATCTTCTTGATCCAGTCCGCCTTGCACAGGATCATCCCACCGCGGGGTCCACGGAGGGTCTTGTGTGTCGTGAAAGTGACCACGTCTGCATGGGGCACGGGCGAGGGATGCACGCCGGCGGCAACCAGGCCCGCGATGTGCGCCATGTCCACCATCAGGATGGCGCCCACGTCCTTCGCGATGCTCGCGTACGCTTCGAAGTCCAGGGTGCGAGAGTAGGCCGAGGCTCCCGCAAGCAAGACCTTGGGCCGCACTTCTGCCGCCTGCGTGGCGACCGCATCCATGTCGATGAGCTCGGTGTCCTTGTCCAGGCCGTAGCCGTGGAAGTCGTAGAACACGCCGGAGAAGTTCTTGGGGTGCCCGTGGGAAAGGTGGCCGCCGTGGTCTAGGTCCAGGCTGAGCACCTTGTCCCCCGGCTGCAGCATGGCCATCAACGCCGCCATGTTGGCCTGGGTCCCGCTGTGGGGCTGGACGTTGGCGCGGTCGGCCCCGAAGAGCGCCCGAGCCCGGTTGCGGGCCAAGTCCTCGACCGTGTCCACGTGCTCGCAGCCCCCGTAGTAGCGGCGGCCTGGATAGCCCTCCGCGTATTTGTTGGTCAGGGCGGTCCCGACCGTAGCCAGGATCTCAGCCGAAGTGTGGTTCTCGGAGGCGATCAGCTCGAGCTGGGCTTCCTGACGGGAGGTCTCCGCGTGGATCGCCCCCCAAACTTCGGAGTCTTTCGCGAACGGGCTGGTGGCGCCGGAGGCGCTACGCTGGGCGATGTCTGTCATGGGGGTCGGTGAGGGGCTGCGCCATCCGGGGGACGGGGCGAGATCCTACTTTTGTTCCTGCCCTGCGGCGGCAGCGTCTCCGCCAAAGTCGGGGATGGGCGTGGCGGGGTCCAGCGGCGTCGGATCGGCCTGGGTGAGGACAGCCTGTTCGATTTCCTCGGGGCTCAGGTCGCGCACGCGTAGGTCGTCGGCGTAGATGCCGGAGAACTTCAGATCGGGGGCACCGCTCTCGTCGTAGACGAAGAATGGCCCCACCTTCTTGCCCAACTTGAGGAAGCCAAAGGACTTCCGCGAGCCATCGGCCTGCCACTCCTGGGAGAGTCCGTGGATCTGCGCGCCGGGCTTGTCGTGGCTCTCGGAGAATCCGTAGCCGAAGATCGTTTTGGGCGTGCCGTCCTCGTAGTAGCTCTTCCAGACCCCGACCTGTCGCCCCTTGTCCCAGGCACCTTCGAGGGACAGTTGTCCGTTGGGGTGATACTGCCTCCATTCGCCAACGGGAACGTTCGCCTCAAACTGCCCCTCAAGCTGAAGCGTTCCGTTGGCGTACCAACCGGATGTCTTGCCTTCCCGGCTGCCGTCGATGTAGGTCGCCTCGGCCCCCTTGGAGCCGTCGGGGTGGTACTGGATCTCGAGCCCGATCTTCTTCCCGCCCTGCATCTCGACTTCGCTCTGCTTCACGCCATTGTCGTGATAGAAGATCATCGCCCCGACCGGGTGGTCATTCTCAAATCGCGTTTTCGTGGCCACCTCACCGTTGAGGTGAAAGGCCTCCGAATCGCCCGACTTGATCCCCTTGACGTAGGGCATGCGCGTCTTGACGCTGCCGTCGGTGTGGTACTCCACGATCATTCCATCCAACTTGCCGTCCACAAAGGTCTCCTCCAGCTGGACGGTGCCATCGGGGTAGGTGTGCACCCACTTGCCCGCCTTCACCCCGTCCGTGAAGGACCCCTTGGTCCGGACTTCGCCGCTGGGGTAGAAGTACTCCCACTCCCCGATCTCCTTGCCGTAACGGGTCTGACCACGGGACTCCATCGCCGTTTTGGACTCGGGATCGTGCCACTGGGTCACCGTGCGGACGCCGGCCTCCTGGTCGGTGTCCCCGGCCCCCTTGGTACCGGATTCCCCGCCGCCACAGGCGGTGAGCATGACGAGCGACAGGGCCAAGATCCGGGCCCTCAGGCGGGCGCTAGCGGGGTCTGCGTACATATAGGGAGTCTATCCCCTCACGGGGCCAGATGCAGGCCGTAGTCGACTGAGCGGGAAGGGCTGGCCCTGCGGCACAATCCCCAGGCTCGACTCGGGCCCCCACTCGCTACCCTCATTCCATGCGTGTCCTGCTTCCCCTGTTGATGCTCTGCCTGGGCTGTGCTCCCGGGGCCGAGCCCCGTCCGAACGTGATCTTGATCACCATGGACACGGTCCGCGCCGACTACGTTTCCTGCTACGGACAGCCTGGAGGCACAGCGGGCAACCTCCCAGGGGGCACAACGCCCTTTCTCGATCGGCTCGCGGAGGGAGGCGTCCAATTTCGCGACGCCCACTCCGCCTCGGCGGTCACCCCGGTGTCCCACGCGACAATCCTGAGCGGCCGCTTTCCGCCAGCCCACGGCCTGAGAGTGCTGTCCGGCGAGGGCGGCGCCCGGCTCGACGAGAGCATCCCAACCCTGGCGACGCGCTTCCGGGAGGCTGGCTACTCGACGATGGCCGTCCACAGCGCATTCCCCGTGTCCAGTGTCTTCGGGTTCTCCGAGGGCTTTGATGTTTTTGAGAGCCTCGAAGGCGAGCTGGCGATGAACTCCGAGCGCGGGAAAACCACCTGGGACACCCAGCAGTTTCAGCGCCGCTCCGACGCCACCACGGACCGCGTGCTCGCTCTGCTCGAGGATCAGGCCGAGCCCTGGTTCCTGTGGGTGCACTACTGGGATCCGCACGATCCGATCCTGAAACCCCCGATCGAGGCACTTGAGGGAATGCCCAGCACCGAGGGAGTCGTGGGCCCCATCAGCCGCGGCTACGCGGATTTCTATGCCCGTGAAATCGCCTTCCAAGACGGGCAGATCGGCAAGCTTCTGGAAGCGGCCGGCGCCTTCTCGGGCAGCGATCGCCCCCTCGTGGCAGTCACCGCCGACCACGGCGAAGGTCTCGCCGACGGTCAGGCCAGGCACGGTTGGTCCAAGCACCGCATGACCTACAGGGAGCAGCTTTGGGTGCCATTCCTGCTGTCCGGTCCGGGGGTCCCCGCGGGCCGAGTGGTGGACGCCCAAGTCCGCACCGCCGACCTGGCCCCAACCCTCCTGGACTTCGCGGGTCTCGCCCCCAGCGCGGACGTCGACGGCATCAGCCTCCGCCCCTGGATCGGCGGCCAGCGCAGCGATCCACTGATGGTCTACGCCGACCAGGTGAACTACTACGACTTCAACGCCGGAATGGTGGCTCAGCGCCCCGATTCGGCCTTTCTCTTCACCGCCTCCGACGGCCGCTGGAAACTCATCTATCGGCCCCACATGGTGGGCCAGTCCGAGCTCTTCGACCTGGCCAGCGACCCGCACGAGGAGCGCAACGTAGCCTCCGAGCACCCCGCGGAATTCCGGCGACTGCTGCAGGAACTCGGCTCGCTGCGCCCGTGGATCACGCGGCCCTTCGAGCCCCCCGGGGACCGCGGATCCGCGCTCGCGCTGACGGCGCTCGGATACGCCGCCGGCGGTTCCGACCGCGAGCTGGAGTGGACGTGGTATTGCCCCGCCCACCCCGGTTCCGATGCCGACCGACCCGGTCGCTGCGACAGCGCTGACTGCGATCAGCAGCGCGTGCCACGGACCAATTGGAGCGACTAGGGCCGGCAGCGCCGATCAGCAGTCGTCGTTCTTGACGCCAGGCGTTCCCAGGTCCCCGCTGCCGTAGGGCTGGGTCGCCGCGCACCAGTGGCTGGGATCGTCGTTCCACAGCGGTCCAAGGCGGACGTTGGACAGCTGCAGAGTCGCACCGGCCACATCCGGCCAGCTGACGTCATCGTAGTGAACCTCGTCCACCAGCAGCCCGTTCGGCCGGCTCAACACGACCTCATCGTCACCATTGGACAGCGTGAACTGGGAGTAGGCGGCGGCCGCAACAACGCCACCGTTCAAGCTCGGATCCAGCTCGCGTGCCACCACCACATAGCCGCGCTGGGGAACGAGGATGCCTGCCCCGCCGTTGTCCAACACCGTCGCGTTGGAGCCGAGATCGCTCAACACCCAGCCCTCGATGTCGATCGCCTGCGGGGTGGTGTTGTAGAACTCGATCCACTCGCCTGCGGTGTCGCTGACGGCGCTAGGGTCTTTGTGGATCTCTGAGATCAGCACGGCGCCGGCCTTCGGTACCGGCAGCCCGTCCATGGGGGCCTGCGCGGGAACCCGCACCATGGCGCTGACCGTAGGGCCGAAGAGCAGGCCCTCAGCCGTCGGCGCAACGTAGAGGTCGAGCCCACGCAGGGATCCGTGGAGCGAAAAGCGAACCGCTCCGTCCCCGTCCATTCCCGCCCTTGCCACGGGTTGCGCGTGGGCCAAGCCCGCGCCCGCGGGTGCGGCGAACAGTCGCACGCCTTGTCCTGGCGTACCGCCATGGCAGATGAGGTCGAGCTGCCCAGCCGACGTCGCGGACGGAACCAACACCGGGGCAAGCGCAGCACTGGCCTCCTGGGTCAGCACCTCTGGGGCCGAGTGTCCAGGAGAGGGCTCGACAGGGCTTGCAGGACTTTGGGTGAAACAGGGGGCGGCGAGTAGGAATCCAGACAACAGAGAATGCATGCGCAGTTTGACAAATCGATCACGTGGCGCCGGGTTGGCGGCGGCCTCAAAACGAGGCGCGCACTGCAGGGACCGTGTGTCCAAACGAGGGTTGCATCCAGATTGGGGCGATCCGATTTGTATCCGCGCTTGACCACTCTTCTATGGTGGGGGAATGTTCAGCTAGGCTGACCGCGGCTGACCAGCTACGCCTCCTCCATCATGAGCCAAACGAATCCTCCGTCGATCGCCCGCCGTCTCCGTCCCTGGCTCCTAGGGGTCCTTGGCTATGGTGTCATCGCCGTTGGTGCCTCCGGCGTGAGTGCCCCCCTGGGCGGCATCATTTCGGACACGACGCTCGAGGACTTCAAGCTTCCGGGAACCCAGCCCCTGGGGCTCGTCGACGAGCTGGAAAGCAGCATGGCCTGCTCGGCTTGCCACGGCAACTACGACCCCGACGTCGCCCCGTACGACCTGTGGTCTGCCTCCATGATGGCCCAGTCGGCGCGCGACCCCATGTTCTACGCCGCGCTCGCGATCGCCAACCAGGACATGAACGACTCGGGGGAGATGTGCCTGCGCTGTCACGCCCCGATCGCTTGGCTCGAAGGCCGCTCGACGCCGACCGACGGCTCTGCCCTCGACAACAACCGCAACGACTTCGACGGCGTGAACTGCCACGTGTGCCACCGCCAAGTGGACCCCGTGTACGACGCCGCCGAGAACCCCCCGATGGATGCCGGCATCCTGGCTTCACTCACGCTGGCCCCCACCGGGGACGCCCACATGGGCCAGTACGTGGTTGACCCGCTGGACAACCGACGTGGTCCCTTCGACCTCGGCCCCAACTTCGGACTGCACTCGTGGTTTGAATCTCCCTTCCATCAGGAATCGGAGATGTGCGCCACCTGCCACGACGTCTCGAACCCCGCGCTGGAGCGCGACCCCAACGGCCCTGGCTGGATCCTGACCGCGAGCGACGAGATTCACCCGACCACGGCGAAGGACGACATGTTCCCCGTCGAGCGCACCTTTGGCGAATGGAGCCAGTCCGTGTACGCGGTGACCGAGATCGACAGCCTTGGGCGCTTTGGCGGTGACAAGACCAACGTCGCGAGCTGCCAGGACTGCCACATGCCCGACGCCAACGCGACGGCCTGCCTGCCCGGCCTTGGCGAGGTCCGTCCGGACATGCCCCTGCACACCTTCGAGGGCGTGAACACCTGGGTGATCCGCGCGGTCCGGGCCCTCTACCCCGACTTTGAGACCGGCCTTGACCAGCAGAAGGTCGACGACGTCATCGCGCGCAACATCGCCTTCCTGCAGAAGTCTGCCGACCTGAGCGCCACCGTCCAGAACGGCCAGCTCATGGTTCGCGTGGTCAACCAGACCGGCCACAAGCTGCCGACTGGCTATGGTGAGGGTCGCCGGATCTGGGTGAACGTCGAGTTCCGCGATGCGGCCGGCAACCTGGTCGCGGAGCGCGGTGCCTACGACTCTACGACGGCCACGCTGACGACCGGCGACACCACCGTCTACGAGGCGGAGCTGGGTCTCGACGCCTACATGTCGGGCCAGACCGGCCTACCCGTCGGCAAGAGCTTCCACTTCGTACTCAACAACATGCTGGTGAAAGACAACCGCATCCCGGCACGCGGCTTCACCAACGCAGGCTACGAGGCCATCGGTTCCCCGGTGGCCGAGCACCACTACGACGATCAGCAGCACTGGGATGACGTCTTCTACGACATCCCCCCCGGAGCCGTGAACGCCGACGTCAAGCTGTACCACCAGGTCACGACTAAGGAGTACATCGAGTTCCTGCGGGACACCAACGTCACCGATAGCACCGGTCAAGAGGCCTACGACCTGTGGGAGATGTTCGGCAAGTCCGAGCCCACTCTCATGGCTTCGGCCAGTGCAGATCTCGGCGCTGTCGACTGCTCCGCCCCGGTGATCTACGGCCTCGGCACGCTGACATCCGCGGGCGTGCTGCCAGAGATGACCGCATCGTCATCTTCGGTCTCCGGACCGATCACCTTCGAAATCAGCGGCGGAATCCCCGGTCAGCTAGGCGTGCTGTTCTCGGGCTCCGAGACGGCTTCGATCAGCCACCTGGGCGGCGTGCGTCTGATCCTCGATCCGTTCCGCGAGCTGCTCTTCACCTTCGACGGTGCAGGCAACGCAAGCGTGACCTTGCCCGCCAGCAGCGCCGTCAGCGGCACCCGCCGCGTCTTCCAGGCCTTCTTCCGCGACCCCGGCGCCACCGCCGGCATCGGCTTGGGGAGCGGAGTCATGATCGACTTCTGCGACTGAGCCTGGGGGCGCCCTGGGGCTTTGACCCCGGTGAAGCTTGCATCCGGCCCGTCCCCGTTCGCGGGGGCGGGCCGGCGCTGGTTCCTACCTGGCAGCCGCTGGACCCCACGGGAATCGGCGGATCCCCCTGGATCCCCCCATGGCGGCGTGTTTCCATCCCGCCCCATGAAGACCCTCATCAAGCTGCTCATCATCCTCGTCATCGGCGCCGGACTGCTGGGGCTTGCAGCCACCCTGATGCTGCCGTCCGCTGCGCGCGTAGGCGTCGAGAAGGGTGCCGGTAGCGCCCTCGGGGTGGGAGCCACCCTGGTTGACGTGAACGCCGGAGTCGGTCCATCGAAGACAGAGTTCGGGCTCGAAGGCCTCGCGCTGGAGAACCCCGATGGTTTCGGCGAGACACCGCTGCTCGACATCGGCGAGGCCACCGTGGGGGTCGGCACCCTATCCCTGCTCTCCGATACGATCGAGGTCCCGGCCATCCGTCTCGACGGGCTCAAGCTCAACCTGGTTCAGAACGGCATGCAGTCCAACCTGGGCCAAGTGCTTGACCACATCCGGTCCAAGCAGAAGGGTGCGGATGAATCCTCCCCCGAGCCTGGGGGAGAGGAGGAGAATACGGACTCGGAGGAGGATTCCAGCTCCAGCGGCAAGCGCCTCGCGTTCGGCACAGTCTCCGTGTCCGGGGTCGGCGCTCGCCTCGAGCTGCGCGGTATCCCCGGTATGGACGACAAAGTTCAGGAGTGGACTGCCCCCGCCTTCGAGATGGATCTCTCCGACGAGGCCAACCGCGCACGGGTCGATTCCATCGAGGACCTCGCCGAGGAGCTTCTGAAAGAAATCGCCCAGCGCACCCTGGGCGCGAGCAGCGATGACATCCCCCCCGCCGTGCTCAACGTTCTGAACGGATCCACCAGCATCAAGGATGCGGGCGATGCGCTGCTCGATGAAGCGAAGGGCAAGCTCGAAGAAGAGACCGAGAAGCTGAAGGATGAGGCGAAGAAGCAGCTCGGCGGTGCTCTAGAGGGCCTGTTGGGCAAGGACGGCTAGCGCCACCGGTAATCGCCTGCGGCCTACCGCCCCTCTTCGTCTGTAGCCGCGTCGTCGTCCTGCTCTTCGTCGTTCACGTTGCCGCTGTAGCCGATGCCTGCGAGCCGGCGTCTTGTATCTTCCGTCTGCGAGCTGTCGAAGGCGCTGGGCAGCGGCGCGGCGTTCTTCCAGTGAGCCTCCAGGATGCCCCGCAGCTCCACCAGCGCCTGCTTGGCCTGCGGCCCAGGGTTCCCCAGGAGTAGGTTGGTTCTCTCCCCTGGATCCCTGCCTAGGTGAAAGAGCTGCTGGTAGCCCCCCTGAACGTAGGGAGCGATCACGTACTTCCAAGGCCCCCGGCGCACGGCCTGGGGCTTGGCCTGATTGGTCCACACGTCGCTGCGCTCGGGCGGGGGCTCAAACCTGTAGGGCTGTGTCGCGCATAAAAAAAGTGGCCGCTCCGCGAGCACCCGGCCTTCTAGGGCGCCGGCCAAGCTGACACCCTCCACGCGCTCGTTGAGCGGGAGCTTGATGAGCTCAGCGAGGGTCGGGAAGACGTCGATCGTCGACACAGGATCGGACACCTGGGTGCCTGCCCCTTTCCCATCGGGCAGCACCACGACCAGCGGCACATGCACGGTTGTCTGGTACAGCCACAAGCCATGGTTCCAGAAGTCGCCGTGCTCCCAGAACGTCTCGCCGTGATCGCCTGTCAACACGATCAGCGTGTTGGCCAGCTGACCGCTGCTCTCGAGGCCATCGAGCAAGCGACCAACTTCGGCATCCATGTAGGAAACCTCGGCCGCGTAGAGGCTGGCCAGCGCGAGACTCGCATCGTCCGGCTCACCGTCTGCCCCCTCGAGCAGCTCCGGCGTCAGGCCTCCGCCGATCACAGCGGAAAGCCCCACGCCCTCCCCGAGAATCGGCGCCTGAAGAGCGACGACGCGCTCCTCGATATCGCTGTCCCGCGCGCTGGCCGGAGCATCTTCTGCACCGAAGCGCTCCACGAAATCCCGCGGCGCTTCATAAGGCACATGCGGATCGAAGTAGTGCACGAAGTGGAAGCTGCGCTCGTCCTGCACCTGGGCGAACTGTTTCAAAGCCGCGGTGGTAACGCTCTTCGCCTGGCGCTGGTTCTGGTCCCGGTCCAGCGTCCGATCCGCCGTCACTCCGATCTGAAGATCGAAGTCCTCGTCAAAGCGATCGAAGCCCTGGTCGAGCCCAAAGCGCGAATCCAGGGCAAAGGACCCCAGCACCGCGCCGGTGGCCCAGCCAGCTGCCTGGAAGAGTTCTGCCAAAGTCTCGTTCTCTGGGTTCACGACGAAGCCGTTGCGCGCCACCCCGTGGGTCTGCGGATAGGTGCCCGTGAAGATCGAGGTATGCGCCGCGAGAGTCGTCGGAGCCGGGCTGGTCGCCGACTCAAAGCGCACGCCGCGTGCCGCCAAGCGGTCGAGGTTGGGGGTCAGCCCGCGCGTGTCCCCGTAGCAACCCAGGTGATCGGCGCGCGTGGTGTCGAGGGAGATGAGCAGGACGTGCCGGATCTCGCCGGCGACCGGCGGGTCCATGACCTCCCCACGGCAGCCGAGGAGCAGTCCGCAGAGCATCAACGCTCCACTCGCAAATGCCCAGAATCGCTTGTGCGCCGCCTGCATACCTAGCGCCGGCGCGTGCCGTACTCCCAGACCTCTGTGGCCTTAGGAGAACCGTCGGGAGCGAAGTAGTTCCAGGGTCCGTGCTTCACCCCGGCTTCATGCCCACCTTCACTCTGCAGCGTCCCGTCGGGATGGTAGGAGCGCCAGGTTCCGACACGGACGCCACGCTCCCATTCTTCCACGACCTCAGGGGCCCCGGATTCGGAGAAGGTCGTCCAGCGACCATCGCGCAGGCCGTCCTTCCACGCGCCCGTCTGCCACTGGGACCCGTCTTCCCGGTAGCGCGTGTAGGCCCCCTGCAAGTGCCCGTTTTCCCAAGACGAGACCAGCAGGGGAAGACCGGTTAAACCGTTCTTTGCGACCTTCTCCTCAGGACCACAGGCGGCGAGGCAGAAAAGCCCTACGGCCATGATTCGGCCACAGTGGGCCTGAACCCCGTGGCATTGGGCAGGAGGGGAGGATCGTTGGTCTCGGGACATGGGTTGGACGGATCCTATACGGGTCAAGGCCTGTTCCGGTTGGCAACTCCGTGCCTGAATGCGGGTATCCTATGCAATTGGCCGTGCTGCGGCCTAACCGCGCCCGTGGCGCATCTCTCCTTCCGACTTCGAGTCCCTCAAACACCCCACGCACCCATGCGCACAGCGACATCCCTCGCTCTGGCGGCGGCCGCCCTCTGGGCCAGTGCCGCGCCCGCGAGCGCCCAGTCCCTCGACACCGAGTTGGTCGGGCAGTTTTCGTCCCCCATCTACGCCACCTCGCCGGCAGGTGACCTCGACCGCCTCTTCGTCGTCCAGCAGGGAGGGCTCATTCGCATCGTCGAAAACCCCCGCACCGCACCGAACATCCTGGCCACGCCTTTCCTGGACCTGACCACGTTGACCAACGGCGGCGGCGAACGGGGTCTCCTCGGCCTCGCCTTCCACCCCGACTACGCGAACAACGGTCGCTTCTTCGTCAACTTCACCAACAACGCTGGCAACACGCGCGTCTGGGAGTACGGCGTCTCCGCTGACCCGAACGTGGCTGACCCGAACATGGTTCAGACCATTCTTGTCGCCAGTCAGCCCTTCAGCAACCACAACGGAGGATGCCTGCAGTTTGGGCCCGATGGCATGCTGTACATCGGCCTTGGCGACGGCGGTTCCGGCAACGACCCGGGAAACCGGTCTCAGGACCCGATGAACAAGCTCGGCAAGATGATTCGCCTGGACATCGACCTTGCCAGCCCCTTCATCCCCTCCGACAACCCCTTCGTCGGCGATCCCACCACCCTCGACGAGATCTGGCACATCGGCCTGCGCAACCCCTGGCGCTACAGCTTCGATAGCCTCACCGGCGACCTCTGGTGTGCCGACGTGGGCCAGAATGCCCGCGAGGAAATCAACTTCCAGCCCGCCAGCAGCACGGGCGGCGAGAACTACGGCTGGCGCTGCATGGAGGGCTTCTCCTGCACCGGCCTTTCCGGATGCACCTGCAACGGAGCTTCGCTGACCCTGCCTATCGACGACTACACCCACGGTGGCGGGCGCTGCTCGATCACGGGTGGTTATGTCTATCGCGGCAGCCAGATCCCTGGCCTCGACGGCACCTACTTTTATGGGGACTTCTGCTCCCGTGACGTCTGGGCACTGCGCTATGACGGCACGACCGTCACCCAAAACCTGAATGTCACCGCTGACCTGCAGCCCTCCGCGGGCGGCACGATCGGCAACATCACCTCGTTTGGCCAGGACGGCGCAGGCGAGCTCTACATCGTGACTTCCACCGGCGGCCGCATCTGGCGCATCACCGGTGACTGCACCCCGACCAACAGCAACTACTGCGTGGCCGGTGCGAACTCGGCCGGCGCAGGTGGCGCCCAGATCAGCTCGCTCGGTAGCCTTGCCCTTAGCGACAACGACTTCACCCTTGTGGTGAACGACGCACCGACGAACCAGTTCGGCTTGTTCTTCTACGGAGGCGGCACCGCCAACACCCCCCTGGGTGACGGCTTCCTTTGCGTGGGCGCCCCCCTGTTCCGTCTACTGCCCCCCATCACGACCGGTAGCCTGGGCGTTGCCTCCCGTCAGGTCGACTTCACCGTCCTGCCCGCGAGCTCCGGCCCCGGCCAGATCGTCTCTGGCTCGTCGTACTACTTCCAGTTCTGGTACCGCGACATCACCCCGGGCGGCTTCAACTTCAGCAACGGTCTCGAGGCTGTCTTCTGCCCCTGATCCGCTGGGCTTCCCAAGGGAGGCCCAACCGGAACGCAGACGGGCCCCCCCGGCGCAACTCGCGCCGGGGGGGCCCGTCCCATTCGGATCGCGCTGCTCGCTAGCCGCTCTTGCGGCTGGACTTGTGCAGGTCGAGGTTGGCCTCGAAGATGCGCGACATCAGCTCGCGTTTCATCTCGCCCTGATCGTCCTCTTCGCTCAGGCCCTGGACGTCGCGGTAGATCGAGGCGAGGCCGTCGTCACCGGCGTCCTTCCTGCGCCGCAGGCGAGCGATCTCTCGCTCAGTGCTACCCAGGGAGTTGGTCAATTTAGCCACGCGCCGGCGGAGCATGTCGATCTCCCGCTGGTACTCGACCTCCTTGCCGGGCTCAACGGGCTGAGAGAGGGTTGCGGCCTGGGCCATGATCTCTTCGCGCTCTTGCTCGATCTCCCGGTTGGCCCGAGCCATGAGCTCCTCGGCCAGCGTGGCAGCCGCGCGCTCCAGGTCTCCTCCCCCCGCCATCAGCTCGATGAGCCGGTTGCGGACGTCCGTCGACGCGGGATCGGTTGTGGTCACCGGGTTGACCTCGGGCCGCGGTCGCTTGGTGTGCAGAGCGTACAGCTCCGTCTCAGCCCAGCGATCCCCGCCCGCAACCTCGGCGACGGCGACACCTTCCTCAGCGACCTTCTCCATGGTCTCGAAGCTATCGGCGTCGGGGTGACGGTTGTTCGAAATGCCGATCGAGAGGCTGACCCGCAGGGTGCGATCGTCCATGTTGAACGCGAGCTTGCGTGCACCGGCCAGCAGGCGGTCTGCCAGGAAGGTCACACCGCGCGGATCGGTGTGCGGCAGCAGCACGGTCAGGCGATCCCCCTGGAGGAAGCCAAGCAGGTCGCCAGCGCGGGTCGCCTTGCGCAGCAGGTCGACCACCGACCCCAGCACCTCGTTGCGCGCCTCTTCCCCGTGCATGGTTCCGATCTCGACGATGCGGTCCACGCGCAGCTTTAGGCAGCACACCGAGTAGTCGTAGCGGGTGGAACGCTCGTACTCGACCGCCATGAGTGCGCGCACCTCTTCGGGTGAGAAGAGGGAATTGCCGGTCCGGCTAAAACTGAATGTCGCGAGGTCGGCCATGGTGCTGGGCTGGCGTGGGGGGCGCCGAAGAAGCCATCGGAGCCGGCACCCCCTCCCCTTGAGGCCAAACGGCGCTCCCGGGCCGGTTCGGAATGCCCCAGCCTAGGAATCCCCTCCCCATCGCATCGGCACCCTTCCTACAGGCTGCGCAGGTAAGCCAGCAGGTCCCGCAGCTGACGGGGGCTCAGGCCCTCCACAAGCCCCTTGGGCATGGCGGAGACGTCCCGCCGGCGTCCTTCGATCTCGTCCGGGTGAATGGAAAACGTTTCCCCCTCGGCGTCGAGCAGGGCGACGTCCTCCGCGCTTTCCTCCAGGATCCGCCCGACCAGCATGGTCCCGTCGTCCAGCGCCAGGATCCAGTTCTCGTAGCCCTCCGCAAGGACAGCGTTGGGCTCGAGCAGCGACTGCAGCAGCTGCCTGGGCTCCAGGCGGCCGGAAACCCCGTCTAGGGCCGGGCCTACCTCGGAGGTGCCCTCGCCGCCGGCGACGTGACACTTGAGGCACTGGGCTTGGGTGTTCTCCAGGAAAATGGAGCGACCGGCCCCGGGATCCCCGCCGGCGAGGAGGCTCAACTCGGGCTCGGCGAGTAGGGCGCTCGCGATCCGCTTGGCTTCTTCTTGGCCCGAGTCGTTCAGGGCGTCTGCTAGATCGACGGCCACTCGCCAGCCGGGTTCCTTGTTCTCGAGCACCGCTGCCGCCAGTTCGAGCAAGGAGCTGTGCGCCTCGGGTGCTTCGAGTTTACCCAGCATCCGAATGGCGAACTCACGCGCTTCCCGCTCCTCGCCGCTCGCAATGGCGGCCAGATTCTTCACCGCTCGGCCAGGCTCACGGCTGGCGAGTTCCCGGTAAGCCGTCGAGCGAACGAGGCCGTTTCCATGCTGAAGGGAACTTTGGATCAACGGCTGCGCGAGTTCAGGGCGCGACTGCATCACAAACATGGCCGCCTCTAGACGCGGCATGTCCCCACCCGAGGTCTCGCCACCGGCCCCAAAAGCCGTGATGTCGGCACCGACCCAGGCTGCCAGCTTCTCTAGGACAGGGGAGTCAGGCTCCAGGTTCATGGCATCCAGCAGCTTCACCCAACCGGCACCAAAACGTGCTCCGATGCTCTCGGGGAACAGATCGGCTAGGTGGTTTTCCAGTCCCCCAAGGGATCCCGAGGGAAGCGGGCGCCAGGCGCCATGGATGGGATCGACCGGGCTGGGATCCTCCCACTCAGCGAGGTAAGAGAGAATCTCGTCCTCGACCCCCTGGGCGAAACCGTTCCAAGTGAGCATCTCAGCCAGGGCGTTCCGCTGCTCAGGGCCGTGCAGGCTTCGGAGCGCAGCCAGGCAACGGCGTTGGAAGTAATGGTCTTGCGGGATCCCCGTCGACAGCCGCTTGGCCAGCGCAGGGTAACCCGCAGGGATGGGCACGTCGTGAATCGCTCGGGCCGCTTCCGCTTGCACGGCCTCATGCGGGTCGCTGATGAGGGCGGCGATCAGGGGGCTTTCCAAGCGCCGGAGGACCGCGGTCAGGGACTGTCGGACGCGCCAGTGAGTATTGGGGCCCTGGGCGAGGGCCAGCACCTGGGCCGGACTACAGAGGCGCTCAAGAGCATGGATGGCTGCAGTGCGTACCCAGGGGTCGCTTTCGGCGTCTCTCGCCAGCAGCGCGACAAGCTGGGGTCCATGTTCGGCGGATCCCAATGCACCGAGGGCCTCCGCGGCCATTGCGCGCACGCGCGCCTCGGGTGCCTCCATAGCGAGAAGCACGGCCGAAAGAGCCCCGGGGTAGGGCGTATCCCCCACGGCACGCAGCGCCTGGGCTCGGATCTCCGGATCCGGATCGGAAAGCAGGGCCCCCATCAGAATTTTGGCGTCCCAGGCGCCCCGGCGCGCGACGACGCTGAGGCCCCAGACGCCCGATAGGCGGGCGAAACGGGAGCCGTTGCGGTCGGCGGCCAGGCGCAGTAGGGCCAGGGCGGCGTCGTTGCGCTCTGGCAGGCTACGTTCGGCGAGTTCCAGGTAGGCCTCCTGGCGCACCTCACGGTGCCCGTGGCTGGCAAGCGCCACCAGTTCGTCAAGGTCACGGGCCCCCATGCCCTCAGCCAGGATGCGCTGCACATCGGCCGCAACCTCAGCCAGCCCAGCCTCGGGCTGCAGGCGCCACATGCGGCCCTTACCCGTCATCCCCCAGGATGCTACCCAGTCGCTAACCCACATGGCCCCATCGGGCCCAAAGTCCACGTCGGTCACGAGGTTGTCCCAGAGGAACTTGCGGTCGTTGACCAATTCGAAGCCCGCTCCCTTGGGCTTATTCTGAAAGGCGTATACGCCGCTCCCCCGTGGCGCGCCGCGGAAGTCGCACAAGAAGAAGGTACCGTCCCAGTCTGCGCCCCAGATGGCGCCGGGGTAGTAGGTCAGCCCCGAGGGCCCGTCGGCGAAGTTGGCCACAGGGGGCGAAATGTACGCCGGCTGCTCCGGATGAAAGGGTTCCCAGCCGCGCTCGGCGTTCCAAGGCCCGCGCCGGTTTGGCTTGGTCACGTACTGGTAGTTGTGCCGCCAGCCCGAGTCGCCGCCCTTTTGCACGTAGACCCAGCGCGCCCGATCGCCGCCGTCGGAGTTGTTGTCGCCGGTGAAGAGGTTGCCGTGGTCGTCGAACACCAGCTCCTGCGGGTTGCGCAGGCCCGTGGCAAAGACCTCGAGGTTGGAGCCATCGAGCTCGCAGCGTAAAACGGCGCCCCGGTCGGGCATGGCGATGGTGCCGCCGGGATGCTCGACGTGCATGCCGCGGTCGCCGATCGAGTAGTAGAGCCGCCCGTCGGGCCCGATGCGCAGACCGTGCATGTCGTGGCCGAGCAGGGCGATCTTGACGCCATAGCCCGTGTGGAGGACATTGCGCGCTTCGGCGACCCCGTCCCCATCGGTGTCGCTGAGCCGCCAAAGATCGGGGATGCAGGTGTAGTACAGGTCCTTGCCCCGGGCGAGGAGTCCCGCAGCGATCCCGGAAGCGGGGGTCGCAAACCCGTCGGCGAAGACCGTTGCCTGGTCCCCGGCCCCATCGCCGTCGGTGTCAACGATCCGCCGAATGCGCTCGTGCTCAGCGGAGTACTCGTCGAATCGTTCGCCTTCGTGCTTGCGCATGAATGCGACGCGGTCCTCAACGGTCTGCGCGGCTAGCTCGTCGTGGAGCCAGTCCATGTGTTCGCGCATGTCGGTGACCCCGGCGTGCACCCGGAACGTCTCAGCCACAAAGCAGCGCCCGGCTGCGTCGAGGCAGAAGGCGACGGGGTTTGCGAGCAGCGGCTCCGCGGCCCAGAGGGTCATGGAGAAGCCCTCCGGGATCTGAAAGCCCGCCAATGCCTCTAGCGGCTCGTCGGAGGCCTCCTTCACCAGCGGCTCATACTCGCCGCCGGTCTCCTCACCGTGCTGGGCAAGGGCGGGAGTGACGGCCAGGGCGAGAACGGGGAGCGCGTGAAAACGGGGCAGCATCCCACCAGTGTAGGAACGCAGCCTCCCTCTTGCCGCTACCCTGTGCCCCCATGGGATTCCTGAACAGCAACGACAAGCGCCAATTCCGACCGGACAAGCTCGCCAAGAACAACCTGTTCGAGACCGAGCACATGTTTTGCGACCTCTATTGCCTGGAGCCCGGCCAGGAACAGAAGGTCCATAGCCACGCCGGCGCCACCAAGTTCTACTACGTCCTCGAAGGCACCGGAGTCTTCACCGTCGGCGACGCGGAGCGCGAGCTGAGTCCGGGCGGCGTGGCCTGGTCGGCCCCAGGAGAACCCCATGGGGTGCGGAATGGATCCCAGGAGCGGCTGGTTTGCTTGGTTGCCATGGGCCCCAATCCGAACGGTTGATGGGTTTGGAGAGCGTGGTGTTCCCGCTTTCGAAGCGGGGACCTTTGGGCGGGTGTCAGGCTAGAGGCCCGGCCGAAGACCCCGCGCAGGCGAGGCACGGCTGATTCGACCCGACTCTGCGTTGCCAGAATCCGCGAATGGAGCCGACCATGCAGGGATTCCGGCGCCTTGATTCGAGTCGAATCTCCCGCACCTCGCCCGCGCGGTGTTTTCGGCCGGACCTCTAGGCGGATCCCCAGGACTTAGCTACCCCCCCGCCACTCCGCCAGCAACAGATCCACCATCCGCCCATAGCTCTCCGTCCCAGCAGCCTGGCCCTGGCTTTTCAGATACAGGTCGTTCGTCCGCACTGCCACGTCCGTCGCCCGTGTCCGCTTCTTCCGCCAGTACTCCCGGACCCGCCCCAAGTCCGCAAGCACCTCCTCGGAGAGCATTCGCCAAACGATCGCCGCCCCGTGCGCATCGCGTCTTTCCAGCGCCCGGTACGTCAGCACCGCCGCCACGTAGGTTCCCGAGTAGCGCAGCTCGGGCTCCTCCGACGCCCGGCACACCTGCCATGCGATGAAGTTCGCCTCATCCTCGCGGGCAAACCCTCGCGCATGCGCCTCTTCGTGACAGGCCGTAAAGGCCTGGGTGATCACCGGCATGTCCCCGTTCAAATGCGCCTCCGCAGTGAAGGGGCTGTAGATCCCTGAGATCCCGAGCGCCGAGAGAACTGGGCTGATCCACGGACGACGCAAGTGATCCCGACGCTGCCCGGCGAGCACCGGCACCCGTTCCTCCAAAGAAGCGTACGCCGCGTGGATTCGCTCGTCACCGGGCTTGACCGCCAGCATCTCGCGGTTCACCTGGCTCGCGAGCGCATTGCACTCCAGCACCAACATCGTCAAGAAGCCCACAACCTCATCCACGTCCGCCATCCCCGGCTCCAAGCCCGAGTGCACCGCATACGGCTGGCGCGCATGGTTGAGGCCCCAGACGGCGACGAACACCCCGTAGGTGAGCCCTGCCCATCCGATCAACGACAGGCCCCAGCCCGCCAACGTCCGTCCGAGTTTTCGCTGTCCACGCAAGACGCGTACGCCATCCCGCCAGGCACGAAAGGCGACTAGCGCGATCGAAGCCAAGAGCAGGACCTCCGCGATGGAAAACGGAGCCCAGCTAGACGCGCGACGCAAGCCGCCCTCGATCACCGGGTAAACCCCCTGGGAATACCAAGCGTCGGTAGCCGCCGGATCCGCCGCAGCCAGCCGCAAACCTGCGTAGCTCCCTAGCCCAAGCACCAGTCCCCCCAGTGCTCGCCGGCGGGGCAGGGGCCCAGCGCCCTCGTCCCCGTCCTGCCCTAGGGCGTCCTCGCCGTCAATCCGAAGCACGGTTGCCCAGCAGGGAACGCACGGTGTCGCCAAAACGCCGCTGGGGCAGGTCCAACACTCCACCCCGATGGCCGCGCCCATCCTGCACAACCTCGAGCAGCGCGCCCTTGTCCAGGCCGCCGGGATCCTCGATCACATCCCCCGTCGAGATCAGGAAATCCGCGCGCTGGCCCTTCGCAAGGGTACCGGTCTCGGAAGCACCGATCTCCCGCGCCGCCAATCCCGTCATCCCCCACCAGGCCTGGAGGGGATCCAGCCCGTCCTTGATCAGGTACACGATCTCCATGTAGTTGCGCCCGTGCATCCCCGGCAACACCGGGTCGGTGCCGGCCAGAATTGGCAGTCCACCCTTCCGCGCAAAGTCCACCGCCGCGGCGTGGGAATCTCGAGCACGCTTGGCCTTGTCCCGGACAAACTCGGAGAGACCGTCGGCGTCGGGCAACACATGCAGCACCCAGCTCGTCGGGGTCACCGTGCAGCCCTTGGCGTGCGCAATCTCGACGGTCCCCTCATCCATGAACGAGATGTGCTGCAGATCGCTCACTCCGTACTCCGCCGCGAGCCGCGCGCCCGATGTCGAGTGCGCGTGGGCAGCGACGCGCAAGCCGCGGGCCCCCGCCTCCTCGCAGATCGACTCAATCTCCTCAGGATGCAGATCGCGGTGTTCCAGCTGATCGCTCGGCGACGCCACACCGGGACTCGCGCAGATCTTGATCAGATCCGCCCCACAGGCCGCGATCTCGCGCACGCGCTTGCGCGCCTCCCAGGGGCCGTCGACGATGCTCGACGGGCGCCCGGGTGCCGCCGGCCAAAGTCTCGAAAGTTCGGCGTGGCAACGATCCGGCCCGCGGAAGTCGGCGTGTCCGCCGGTGCTCGACAACATGCAGATCGCGATCTTGAGCCGTGGCCCGATCACGAGCCCCTCTTCCACCATCTGCTTCATGGCGTGGGTCGCCCCACCGATGTCGCGCATGGTCGTCACACCGCCGTCCACCAGGCTGGTGTGAAGGACCTTCTCCACGTACACGAAGTTCGCCGGGGCCTCGGCCATCGCCTGGGACTTCGAGTCCAACCCAAGGATGGTGATGTGCCCGTGGCAATCGACCAGGCCGGGGGTGATCGTCCAGCTTGAGGCATCGACGACCGTCAGCCGCTCGCGTGCAGCGAGACTGGGGTCATGGGGCAAGAGGTCGGTGATGCGGCCGTCCTCGAACCACAGGTCGACGCCGCTGTGCAGGGAACTCGCTTGGTCGGAGGTGCCGTCGTAGAGCTTGGCCACGTTCGAGAGGACGATCATGACACCTAGTCTGACCGATCCTGCCGCCCGGCTCCAGGGACGCCAGCCGCGTCCTGATTTCGACGCCCCACGAAACGCCAGCGGCGGCGCGCTCCCGAAGGAACACGCCGCCGCATGGGAGGAATATACCTGGACGAGCTCTACTTGAGCTTCTCCCAGTACTCCTCCGGCATGTCGTGCGCGATCTTGAGCGCGCCGTTGGAGCCGCCGTAGATGGGCTCTTCGGTGCGGATGACCTTGCCAGCACCGAGGTGCTCGATCATGTAGTTCTGGATCGCGATATCGAGGCCACGAATCTGGCAGCCGCCTCCGGCGAGCAGCACGCGGTTCTTCAGCTTGTCTTGGAACTCGGGGTCGAAGGTCGAGATCAGCTTGGCCAAACCTTCGACGATCGGCGGGACGATCCGGCGGCAAGCGTTCTGCATCGGCACGGTGATGTCCAGCTCGGTGGGCTTCCCGCCAACCGGCAAGGTGACGACGATGTCGGGGATGCGCTCCTCGACCGTCGCGTGGTTTTCCTTGATCGCCTTCACCATTTGCTTGGTGTGCTGGGCGTCGGGGTAGGCCTTGGTGATCTCATCACCGAGCTCCTTGTCGACGAAGTCGCCGGCGGTGGTCAGCGTGATCTGGTCGGCGTCCTCGGGCATGGTGCCGTGCATCCGACAGAGGTCGACCGTACCCGCCCCGATGTCGATGACGAGCACGTCTTCGAGCATCTCCAGGCCATAGGCGACCGAGAAGGGCTCGGAGCAGAGCATCACCGAATCCACGGACTCGCGGGCAGCCTGCAGGATCGCGTCCTTGTTGTTGATGCCGGCCTGGGCCGGTACGCCGATCACTGCGTAGACCAGCTCATCCTTGCGGGGCTTGGCCTGGCGCACGATCTCCTTGACCAGGTCCTGAGCTGCACGCAGCTCCTCGGGCACTTCCTCGCCTTCCGCGTTGAACTTGAGCACGCCGTGCTCAAGCGGACGGTAGAGGTTCAAGGACAGCCGTTTCTCGCGGGCCTCGGTGCCGAAGAGCACGTCCTTCTTGAGAAGCTTGCGAGCAATCGGGTCCTTGGGATAACCCACGAACGACTCGATCGTTTCCCGTACGCCGTTGCTTGAGCTGACCGAGGTGCGGGATGTGCCGAGGTCGATGCCCAGGTAGAGCACCCCATGGTCCTTGTTGGGGGTGTTGTCCTCGGGTTCTTCGTCGCTCATCTTGGGTATCGCTAGGGAGTGCTGGTGAAAAGGGGATTCCTGGGCCCGATGGGCCTCTCGGCAACAGGTACCGATGTTCTCTTTCGGCTGGCGAAGGGAGTTCGCCTAGCCCTGCTTGGGAATTCTAGGCCTGTCCGACCTGAGAAATCACCCCATGAGATGCTTGTCGCTCGACCGATCTTTGCCGCAGAGGCCTCAACCGGTGACAGACTTTCGAAGTTCGATATTGGCTTCGAAGATCTTCTGCATCATCTCGCGCTTGCGCTCGCCGCCGGAGCCGCCCTCCTTCAGCCCCTGGACCTCGCGATAGACCGACGCCAGGCCCGTTTCTTCGGCCGGGGCCTCATCCATGCGCGCCAGCATGGCTTCCTGCTGTTCGAGCACTTCGGTGAGCTTGCGCAGCCGCCGCTCGAGCAAGCCAACCTGCTGCCTATAGGGTTCTCCCTCAGGAGCCCCATGGGTTTCCGGGCGGCGGGCAGCCGGCGCAGGCGGAGCCACGGGCTGCATCTGAACCACCCGCAGCTGGGGAGTTTCAGGTGCCCCTTCTTCGGGGGCCGTACCCGTGGGCTGGGGGCCCTGGTGCACCGTTCCACGCCGGCGGATGGGCCGGGGAGGCAGTTCGACCAGGTGCACAACCCTGGCGGAGGTGCTTGTCGTCCGGAAGCGAGTCATGTCTCTATCTATGGATATAGCCCGTCCCGGGGCCGTCGTGGGGAAAGAACCCCGTCCGGGCCTCGCTTTCCCGAAATCGCCCGCCGGGCAATCTCAGTCCAGGGCACGGACCCCTGCCCCAGATCGAAACGGTACGGCCCGCTAATTGCTTTCCCGGGCCGGAGAAGTCGCAGGCCGCTTCCCCGCAAAAACCGCCCCCACACCGGCCAGGATCAGTGCGAGGCCCGCCAGTGTCCCCGCGCCAATGCTCTCGCGACGGACGAGGGAACCCAGGAGCAGCGCGATCCCCGGGGTCAGGTAGGCGATCAAGCTCAGCAGGTAGGCGGGGGCGTAGCGCATCGCCCAGAAGTACAGGCCGAAGGTCATCACCGTTCCAGCCAGAGCGAGATAGACGACGCTCCCGATGGCCGCCGGGGTCCAGTGGACCGTGGCCCCGCGCTCGCTGATCAGGGCTAGTGCACCAAGCAGCAGCGCTCCGACGGTCATCGCCCCCCGATTGAGCAGCGCGGATGACACCTCCGCACCGAAGCGTTTGAGCTGCAGGGTTCCCAGCGTCGCCGCAAGGGGAGACAGCAGCAGAACACCCCCTGCCACCAGGGTCTGTCGAGTCACGGACAGGTCGGTGGCGAAAAGCACCCCTACACCGAAGAAACCGCACAGCATCCCAAGCCACTGCGCAGGTCGCAGACGTTCGCCAGGTAGATAGAAAGACCCACCGACCCCCATCATCAGCGGGAAGACCGCCCAAACGACCGACGCCAAACCGCTGGGAAGGTGCTGCTCTGACCAATAGACAATCCCGTAAGACAGCCCGAAATTCAGGGTCCCCACCGTGAGCACCAAATGCAAGGGTGCCGCCCCCCCACCCTCGCGACGCGCCAGGGCCGGAGCCACCAGCATCAGGACGAGCGCCGCCAGCCCAAAGCGCGCGGCCGCTCCTGTGAAAGGCGGTAGATCCTCGAGGCCGCCCGCGATCACGACCCAGGTCGAGCCCCAGATCAAACACAGCAGCCCGACAACAAGGCACAGCAGCAAGGTGCTGGGATTTCCGTCCTGTGCTTCCGTCTTCTGGGGATAGCTCATGCTGTGGGACAACGACCGTCAGGGGTGATCACAGTGCAGCTGCCTCGGCCTGTTCGCCATTGGAGGTCCCCGAACGCCTGCGGCCCAGCAGCGCCAGAACATCTTCCAACACCAGATAGAGGCAGGGTACGAGCAAGAGCGAAACCACGGTCGAAAACATGACGCCGAAGGCCAGGCTGACCGCCATTGGAATCAGGAATTGAGCCTGCAGGCTGGTCTCCAGCATCAGCGGCGTCAGACCGGCAAAGGTTGTCATCGAGGTCAGCAGAATCGGGCGAAAGCGCGACGCGCCAGCCTCCTGTACGGCCTTCCGGAGTCCGGCCGTGGACGCGCGATTGCCCTGCCCGTCGCCCCCTCGCGCGTGGCTTCGCCTGAGCTGGTTGACCGTGTCGACAAGGACTAAGTTGTCGTTCACGACCACTCCGGCCAAGGCCACCATCCCCAGAACCGATAGCATGCTCGCGTCGAGTCCGGTCAGCACATGGCCCCACAGCGCGCCGACGATTCCGAATGGAATCGCGGTCATGACGATCAAAGGCTGAACGTAGGACCGAAACGGAATCGCCATCAGCGCAAAAATGCCCAGCAAGGCGACCAAGCCACCGGTCACGAGGCCACGGAAGGTTTTCTGCTGCTCTTCGCGTTCCCCTTGAAACGACCAATCAAGCCCGGGATAGCGGCGCAACAGATCCGGCATCAGCTCCGAGGCGAGGAGTTCGTTGACCGCGCCCGCGCTCTGCACATCGCTGTCCAGGTCGGCGCTCACCCCGAGGGTGCGGCGGCGATCCGTGCGTTCGATGCTCGATGCCGAAGTCGTCCAGCGTGCCTTAGCAACCTGCCCCAGGGCTGCCTGCTGACCGCCAGGTAGCATGATGCGCATGTCCTCCAGGCTGGCGAGCGTTGTGCGCTGGTCCTCAGGGTAGCGCACAACGATCTCGAGCTCTTCCCTCCCACGCTGCACGCGCTGCACGACTTCGCCCTGGTAGGCCTGACGGACCTGGGATCCGAGCCCCGACAGGGTCATCCCCGCCGCCTCCCCCTGTGGCGTTAGGGTGAACTCCACCTGGCGCTTGCCGGCCCGGAAAGTGTCGGCAATGTCGAACAGTCCCGGGATGGTGTCCAAGGTGCTGCGCAAGTCGTCGGCCGCAGCCTGTAGCACCGCGCGGTCTGAAGCGCGCAGCTCCACGTCCACGGGATTGCCCGCGTTCAACATGACCGAGCTGTAGTCGACCTCTTCGGCCCCCGGCACCGTGCCGATCGCGTCCCTCCAGAGCGCCACGAACTCGTCCGGGGAGGCATGACCGCCACGCTTCTCGGATGGAATCAGCGCCACGTGAACCTCACCCAAGTGCGCTCCGACAAAGCTCTCCGCCTGGCCGCCAGCGGCACCGGAGCGAACGGTTCTCCAGGGCTGCTCCCCCACCGAGGCCAGCATGTGCGCGCTGGGGTCGCGTTCTCCGAGCTGCTCGCCGACCTGCTCCGCCGCCCGCTCCATCTCCGCTACGACCTGCGCTGTCACTTCGGCCGGAGTGCCGAGGGGCATCGTGAGCGCAACCGACACGTCGTCCGCCGGCAAGCTAGGAAAAAAGGTGAAGCCGATCAGTCCGTGTCCAACCATGCCCACTGTGATCGCGCAAGCGGCGACAGCGCCCGAGAGAACCAGATAGCGAAGCCCCAGCGCGCTACGCAATATGGGCCGGTAGACACGATCGATGAAACGCAGAAGCCCACCTGAAAACACCCCCTGAAATCTCTCCCAGGCCCGGCCAAGAGGTCCTTTCGCCGGCCTGTCGTGCAGGTGCACGAGGTGCGCGGGCAGGATCCAGAGCGACTCGACCAGGGAGAACAGAAGGGTGGGGATCACGACGAGCGGGATCACACGCCAAATGTCGCCCGTCGAGCCCTCGAGAAAGCCCAAGGGTAGGAAGGCGCAGATCGTTGTAAGCACGGCAAACACGACGGGCACGCCAACGCCCCTTGCTCCCGCGGCGACGGCCTCGGCTCCGGTTTCCCCGCGCTGGATACGGGCGAAGACCGCCTCCCCCACGACGATGGCATCGTCCACCACGATGCCGAGCACGAGGATGAACGCGAACAGGCTGAGCACGTTGATCGATGTTCCCAGCATCGGAGACACCGCAAGCGCGCCCAGGAAGGAAATCGGGATCCCCAGCGTGACCCAGAACGCCAGGCCCACCCTCAAGAACAGGGTGAGCACCAGCAAGACCAAGAGCAGGCCCTGCCAGGCATTGCGCAGCAGGGTCTCAAGGCGGCCTTTCAGGAGCCGGCTGTCGTCACGCCAGGGCGTCACTCGCACCTCCGCGGGCAGCCGCTCCGCACTGGAGGCGCAGAAGGCCTTGACGTCTTCGGCGATCACGAGCGCGTTCTCGCTGCCCACCCGAAAGACCTGCAGCACCACCCCGGGCTGACCATCGAAACGCGCGGCCTGGTCGGTTTCCTCGAAGGTGTCGCGCACATCGGCAACATCCCCAAGCCGCAAACGGGTGCCGTCCGCTCGCACGAGCAGCGGCAGCTCGGCGAATTCCTCGGCGCGATAGCGCTGCCCCTCGGCGGTGAGCAGAACCTCGCCGCCACGCGTACGAACCCGTCCGCCGGGAACATCGAGCGATGCCTGCCGCACCGCAGTCGCGACCTGACCAAAGGAGATGCCGTACGCCTCCAGATCCGTGGGAGACACCTCGATGGCCAGCTGGTAAGGCCGCGCAGCCGCGACCTCCACCTGGGTGATGCTGTCCAGCGCGAGGAGATCCTCACGTACCCGTTCTGCGGTCTCCTTCAAGTCGCGTTCGGAGAGCTGGCCCGACACGGCGACGTTGATCACTTGGTTGCGGCGGATGCTGCGCTCGACGATGGGCTCTTCCGCATCGACCGGGAAAGTGTCGATCGCGTCGACTCGGCTCGTGACGTCGCGCAGCACCTGATCCACATCGGATTCGCCGAGAACCTCTACGTTGACGATCCCCATCCCTTCCGCGGCTGTCGATCGCAGGCGCTCAATGCCGACTAGCCCCGAGAGTTCTTCCTCGATCCGCCGGCAGATCCCCTCTTCGACATCCTCCGCGGCGGCGCCCGGGTAGGGCACCTGGATGCGAACGACCTCCATGTCTAGCTCGGGGAAGATCTCCATCTTCAGCGACGGGATCGCCAGCATCCCTCCCGCGAGCAGCAGGATCATCAGCACGTTGGCAGCAACCCGGTTTCCCGCGAACCACCCGATGACCCCGTTCATTGCCCCTGCTCCCCGTCTAGGACGCGGACGGGCATGCCCACCACCGGGGTCGCCAGGGGGCTCACAACGATCCGTTCGCCCTGCTCCAGACCGCTGGTCACCACAATTTGATCGCCTTCGCGCAACGCGACCTCAACCACCCGCCGCTCCAAGCTCCCCTCGATATCGACCAGCCACACTTCGCCGGGGCTGCGCTCCGCCCTACGGGGCAGGAGAAACACGCCCTCGAGCTCCCGTCCTCGCACCGCTGCCTGAACGAACAGGCCCGAGGGCAGCGGCGAGCTGGCTGAATCCTGCTGATCTCCGCCCGTTAGCCCGTAAGGGTCGTCGAGGGCAGCTACCAGCCAGGCCATTCGGCTCGCCGGATCCAGCTCTGGCTCGATGCGATCCAGGCGCGCTGTCCACGTCAGATCCTGGCCCGCGAATTCCGCGGAAAGCTGCACCTCATGCAAGGCATTCCGTGAACCTGGGTGGCCGTCGATCCACTGCAGCTCCCGGTGAGGAACCGGAAGTCGAACCTCCGCGCGCCCGGCGTGGGCGAGGACCGCGAGCTCCGATCCGAGCGCGACCCACTGGCCAGGCGCCACCTGCTCGCTGCGCACCCAAGCCTGGAACGGAGCTCGGACCACCGCCCGGTCCACGTCGCGCTTGGCGCGGGCACGATCCGCTTCAGCGGCGGCCAGATTCGCTCGCGCGGCCGCAAGCTGGGGCTCGCGGCGGACAAGGGGAGGTGCGTTTTCCGCGTCGCCGTCCCAGGCCGACATGCTGGCCGCGGCCTGCGCTTGTTCGGTGGCTAGGGCGCTCCGGGTTTGTGCCAGGGCGGCCTCGGCGCGCACGGCCGCCAGCTGGAAGTCGGTCGCGTCCAGGCGCAGCAGCACCTCGCCCTTCTCGACAAAACCGCCCTGCACCAGCCGCGGCGAGACCTCTTCCACCACGCCGCTGACCTCGGCCGCCAAGCGGCTCACCTCGGCAGGCCGCACCGAGCCCCTCGCCCGCAGCGTGGGCACGAATGCCTGGGGAACCGCCTCGCTCACCCGCACCGTCGGGACAAAGCGGGCGGTATCCGCGGGCTCGACCACTGGACGCGTCACGATCAGTGCTCTTGCACCGAGCACACCGGCCACCAGGATCACAACTGCCCCCACCCCCTGATGCCAGGGCTTCATTGCGGCTCCCCTGGAAGCAGGCCGCCGCCGAGGGAGCGAATGAGCGCGACGCGGCTCGACAGCACCGCGCGTTCAGCCGAGAGCACGGAGCTCTCCGCGGTGATCCGATTGCGTTGGGCTTCCAGCAGCGTGACGATGTCGACGAGCCCCTCCTTGTACTGGGCCTCGGACAGTTCCTCGGCGGCCGAAGCCGCTACGAGGGCGGCACTGAGGTGTCCGGCCCGCTCGTCGAGAAAGAACTCGGAGTCCAGGGCGTTCTCCACCTCCGAACAGGCCATCAGGACCGACTGCGCAAAGCGCGCTCTGGCCTCGCGTAGGCGCGCATCCTGCACCTCGATTTCCGCCCGCCTCCGACCGCCATCCAGCACCGGCTGGGCCAAGCCCGCCGCCAGCCCCCAGATGGAAAAGTCGCCGTCGAGCAAGTCCTCGAGCATGTCCGAGGTCGTACCGAAGCTGCCGGTCAACGCAAGCCTGGGGTAGAGGTCGGCGCGCAGGGAATCGCCGGTCGCTTCCAATGCCAGAAGCGACTGCTCCGCGGCCACCAGATCCGGCCGCCTGCTGATCAAGTCGATGGGCAACCCGGCGGGTACGGGCCCGGGAAGAGAAGGCAGTCTTTCCTGCGCCTCGAGCTCTGCTGAGGGATACCTACCGAGCAGGACTTCGAGGGCCCGCCGCGAGCTACGCTCGACCTGCCGCGCCGATGTCAGGGCTGCCGCTGCTCCTGCGGTTTGGGTTTCGGCAAGGCGCAAGTCCAGGGCAGCCGCCACGCCGGCCCGGTAGCGCTCGCCCACAAAGCGCTCCGAATCCTGAAAATTGGCCAGGGTGCGTTCCGCCAGCTCGCGCTGCAACCGCGCGTCGATCAGCCCAAACCACAGGTCTACCGTTTGCGCTGACACCGAGAGTTGCACCCCCGCTCGCTCGGCTTCGATCGCCGCCAGGCTCGCGAGGGCAGATCGTTCCTGCGAGGCCAAGCGCCCCCACAGGTCAGCCTCCCAGCTGATGCCGAAGGTGTTGGAGAAGTTCGTGAACGTGTTCGACAGGACGTTGCGTCCCCCTGGGATCGGCAGTCCGACGAAGACGTTGCGGTTGCGCGCAGCGCTGAAGCTGTAGTCGACGCTGGGCTGATCCAAGGCCCCGGCCACCCGTGCCTGGCCCGCGGCCGCTACGACCCGTTGGGCAGCCGCGCCCAAGTCGTGGTTGTGGGCCAGCGCCTCCAGCACCAGAGAATCGAGCACCGGATCCTCGAACCGCGTCCACCAGTCGATCTCAATCGCGGCAAGCTCGCTCGGAGCCTGCGCCTCCTCGTAGGCGGCGGGAAGTTCCGGGCGCTCCCAGTCCTCCGGACGATCGGGGGCGGAGATGCACGCGGTCAGCAGCAGACCGAGACAGGCACGGAATCGAAGATGCATGAAGCTAGTCGCAGACTTCGGGTTCGGATGCGGGGTCGTCGACTGCGAGGCCGCCGACCAAGAACGCGATGAGTTCGTCCTGCACGCTCCCCAGGTTGGAAGCGTCGAGTGCGCCGCCCGTGGACCGGGAAATCAGTTCTCCGTGCAGCACGACGTGCACCAAGGACCCCATCAAAAAGTGGATTCGCCAGTGCACCTGGGTCCCGTTGAGACCGGGCAGACACCGGCTGAACGCGGCGTGAAAGCGATTGCGGGTACTTTCAAAGACGGGCGATTCGCAGGCCGTGCGCCAGGGACCGTCGGGATCACCGAACGTCCGCCCCACGAGCTGCAGCAGGCACCGGCCCCGATCCGGTTCCTCCGCCTGGCTGAGAATTGGGAGGACAAAGGCCCGCACGATGCCCGAGAGATCCGCCGGTCCCGCGGCCTCCGCTTCATCGAGCAGTCGGATGCGCTCGGCCATGATCTGCGCCATATGACGCTCGATGACCGCAGCCAGCAGCGCCTCCTTGCTGCCGAAGTGGTAGTGGGCGGCGGCTACATTGACCCCCGCCGCCTGGGTGATTTCCCGGATCGACGCCCCCGCCCAACCCTTCTGGGCGAAGAGCTGCTCGGCGGCGTCGAGGAGTCGCTCGGCGGTCTGCGGCTCGGGGTTGATCGGGGTCTTGGCCACTCGGCGGTAAGCGATTCAAACGCTCGTTGGAAAGCATCGCATTCAAACGAGCGTTTGACAAGCCCTTGGGCCGCCGATTCGACGGCGCTGGCGGGTACAAACGTGCCATGCACGCCGCGCTGTCCTCCCTCGCCTGTCTTTTGCTGGTCCTCGCCCCTCAGGAGCCCAGTCTCCAGGAGCCCAGTCTCCAGGACCCCAGTCTCCAGGACCCGGGCACCGGGGGCTCCGACTCCCCCTTTGCCGGCCCCGAGGCCCGCGTTGACCAGGACCTCGCGGCCCAGCGGGTCCGGGAGCTCTGCGCCCTCGGGCCGCGCATGGGCGGAACCCCCTCCAGCCTGCGCGCGGCCAACTACCTCGCCGGACACTTCAAAGCCGCCGGCCTGCTGGTTCGCACACTCACCGCTCCTGAGCGCCTGACCCACTGGGAGGAACCCTGGACCGTGGTGGCCAAGGCGAGCGCCAAGGGCACCCAGCCCGCGACGGAGCTCCCCCTCGAGCGCGCCTGGCCCTACGGCTACTCGCCGAGCGCCGCGGGCAGCTGGCCTTTGTCCCTCGAGCAGCTCGACGGCCACGTTGCGCTGTTCTCCAAGGCCCACCGGCCCCCCCGCGAGGGACCGGCACTCGCCGCGGCGCTTGTCGATGGCCACGATGCGGACGGCTGGCCCAAGTTGATTCCCCTGCGGGCAAGCGCCCGCAACCGCTACCCCGTCTTCGGCATTGGGGCCAAGAACGGGGCCACCCTCCGCGAGTGGCTGAAGGCCGGCCGTGACGTGAGCGTGTCGATCGAGCTCCAGAGCCACATCGCGAAGGCCGGCCCCATGACGCTCGAAGCCAGGCTCGCCGCACGGGAGGGCGCCCCGCCAGGTGTCCTGCTGCTGTGCGCCCACGGGGACTCCGACGCCGGGGGCCCGGGAGCGAACGACAACGCGAGCGGCGTGGCCGTCGTGCTCGCCATCGCCGAGGCCTGGAGCGCGGCCATTCGCGCCGGGGAGCTGGAGGCTCCGCCGCGGGAAGTGCGTTTTGTGATCTGGGGCTCGGAGATTCACTCCACGCGCCACTATCTGGAGACCCAGCTCGCCGAGACCCCCTGTGTCGGGGTTTTCAACTGGGACCAGGCCGGTTTCGGAAGCGGAGCCGAGCAACTCAACATCGAGCCCGACGATCTGCCGGCCAACAAAGAGCTCGTACGCTCCCTGGATACCCTGCTCGGGCGACGGGCGGGCAGGGATGGCTTCCCCGCCAAATGGGCGACCAACAAGAGTCTGGGCGGCACCGACAGCTACGTGTTCAGCAGCTCCAAGCTCTTCCGGGACCAGGGGATTCCAGCGATCACCATCTTCACCAGCGCCTGGGACAAGCCCGAGGAACACCCCCGTACGGAGGGCATGCCGGGCGAGTCCTGGTCCGATCGAGACCTCGTGAGCGTGGACCACGACACGAGCTACCACTCCGCCGGCGACCTGCCAGAGCGCAGCACCGACCTCGAGCCCCACAACCTTGGCTGGTGCGCCCGCGTCGGGTTGGTCGGTGCCGTGGAGTGGCTAGCGCTGGTCGACCAACGCTAGCTCTAACGTCCCGCTTCGACGCCGTAGGCCACCCCGGCGACGATTGCGGCCACCAGCAAGACGCAGAGCATGATCTTGATCCAAGAGTACGGCGCGTCCCCCGCCACCTGGCCGGTTTGGCCGTTCACCAGGACCGCGTAGCTCTTGCCGCGGAAGGAATACACCAGACTCCAGACCGGCAGCAGCGCGAGCTTCCAACGCACCTCTTCGATCTGATTTTGCACGCGCAATCCCCGCTGGGTATCGCCGGGTACGTCCCGCGAACAGCGCTCGCGCTGGATCGCAACCACCTCATCATGGGCCTGATCCCAGCCCTGCAGCAGGTCGATCTGATACTCCTCCGCGTACCATCCCGCGAGGTATTCGGCCTGGTAGGGCACGAGCTCACGTGTGTCGTAGGCGCCCAGGCGCGCCACCACCGTCGGTGCGAGGCCATGGGAAGCAATGACCTGCAGGTCGTCGAATCTGTCGCTGCGCCGGCCCCTGGCGGGCACCCAGCGGGTGCGTCTCACCCGGCGCGTGCGTGTTTCGCTGCGGCCGTTGACCCTGACCGTGTAGCTCTTGGTCACGTAGTAGTAGTGACCCGCCTCGGCGTTCCACGCCGAGTGCACGTGGCAGTCAAAGGTCCAGGCGGGTACGTACAGCCCGTTCGCGCCTCCAATTCCCGCGCGCTTGAGGGCGCTTGGCCGGAACCACAGCCCCCGCAGCCACCCCCGGAAACGCTGCTCGACCTGTTCCTGACCGAGTTCAAGGGGGATTAGCGACTCGGGGGCTAGGGGATTTCGGCTGTCGGCGATCGAGAGCAGACTCGCTGAGCCGCAGAAGGCACAGGACTCCGAGGTGGCCGTGGCGCCCAGGGCCACCCGTGCGCCGCAGGTGCCGCACTCGAGAGTCCGGGTGGCCAAGCCCAGCCCCCGGGCGGCCTGACCGGCTTCCTCGATCGGGCGTTCCTCGATCGTCCCCTCCCGCTGCTCGACCGTGCGCTGGTTGCCGCAGTGCTCGCAGAGCAGGGCAGCGCGGACGGGTTCCCAGCGCAGGGGGGCCCCACACCGGTCACAATCGAGGTCCACGAGGGCGCGCCGGGCGACCAGGGGGGGATTGTGGGGATCCGTTGCGGGATCGTGGGAAAGCGGAGGGCTCATCGGGATTCTCGAGTCCCCTAGAATAAGAGACAGGTGGCCGCGTGTAACCTTGCTGGCCCCTTTGACCCCAGACGAACGAAGACGGAGAAACCTATGGGCGTGATGGACTGGTTCAAGCGCAACACCCAAGAGATGGTGGTGGCGCGCCCGGACGACACCAAGACGCAGATCGTCTGGAAGCATCCGGACAACACGATCCCGATGATGAGCAAGCTCACCGTCGACGCGGATGAACGCGCAGTCTTCTTCCGGGACGGCAAGGCTCGCAACACCTTCAACTCCGGACGCTACACCCTCTCTACCTCCAACTTTCCCTTCCTGGGTGGGCTGGTCGACTCCCTGACCGGTGGAGACCTCTTCCTCGCCGAGGTGTTCTTCGTCAACACCCGGGAACATACCGGCATCAAGTTCGGCGGCCGCATCGGCCACGTGGAGGATCCCAAGTCAGGCGTCCCCGTCGAGACCATGGTCCACGGTGAATTCAGCTTCCGGGTCACCGACCCCGAGAAGCTGATCGTCGGACTGGTCGGCATGGGCCGCGCCGAGTCCTTCCAGGTCAAGGCGTGGATGAAGGAACAGGTTCTGAAGGTCCTCCGCGACCGGATCGCCGAGCTGCTCGTGAAGGAAAAGTGGCCCCTCCTGGATGTGACCTCCGGGGCCTACACCGAGGAAATCGAGCAGGTGGCCCTCAAGGGACTCGGCACGCACGTCGAGTCCTACGGCATCGAGATCGTGCGCTTCGGGAACTTTGTGATCGGCATCGACGAGGAAGACGGCGCCCACCTGAAGGATCTCTACCGTGACGCCGCCTACCTCAAGACCGTCGGAGGCGTGGGCAACTACCAGAAGTTCGCGGCGGGCAAGGCGATGATGGGCGCCGGTGAAGGCATGGCCAAAGGCGGTGGCGACGGCGGGGCTGGAGCCGGCAGTGCCCTAGGCGGCGCCGGGCTCGGCATCGGCCTCGGCATGGCGCAGATGCTCGTCAAAGATGGCCAGGGCGGCGAAACGCTGGCCCCCGCAACCGGCGGCGTGGTCTGCGGCTCGTGCAACTCGAGCGTGGCCCCTGGCAAGTTCTGCAGCGCCTGCGGCAAGGCGATGAAGGAAGCTGTCGAAGCCGGCAAGTTCTGCTCGGAGTGCGGTGAACCCACCGCGCCCGGCGCCAAGTTCTGCGGATCCTGCGGCCACGGCCAATAGGGCGGGTAGAAAAAGCAATGCGAAGGCCCGCACCCTGCAATGCAGGGCGCGGGCCTTCGTCGTATGGACGACCAGGGGAGTCGCCTTCAAGCCTGGTTCTACACCCGGTCCGAGGAACGCAAGGCACGAGATCGGGGGATGGCGTCCGCGTCCGAACACGAGTGACTTGTAAGGGGCCGAAGGCACCCGAGCCGGCGTTCTGACGTGAACCCTGGTGAACGATGCGGCCTAGAGGCCCGGCCGAAAACCCCGCGCAGGCGAGGCACGGCTGATTCGACCCGACTCTGCGTTGCCAGAATCCGCGAATGGAGCCGACCATGCACGGATTCCGGCGCCTTGATTCGAGTCGAATCGCCCGCACCTCGCCCGCGCGGTGTTTTCGGCCGGACCTCTAGTACCCGTAGGTTTCCTCTGGCCACGCCAAGTAGACCGCGGCACCCGCCAGGCCGAGGGCCAGAAGCGCCCGCAGCAAAGCGCTGCCCCGACCTTTGCCGGGGAGCACAGCCGCCAGCAGAGCCACGAGCGCGAGCAGGGCCGGGACACGCTCCACGTAGGCGTAGAAGACCCCGCGGAACAGCAGCGCGAAGGGGAACCACGCCAGGTGGGCCGCGGTTCCACGGAGCGCGGGTAGATCCCGGCGCCACAGACCCACCACCATGAGCCCGCCCGAGAGGAAGCAAAGGCCGCCCAACATCATGGCGGAGCCTGCCGAGCCTCCATCCCCGATCAGCTTGGCCGACGCGGCCATCACCGCCGTGATGAGCAAGGGCGTCAACCAGCCCCCGGGGGCGCTGCGCGCCCTTGAAGCCAAGGCCGCGAACAGCAGAGTCGCGCCGACCGTGAGGCCCGGAAGCCAGATCCAGACCTCGTTGGTTTCAGCCCACTGGTTTTCGCGGTAGGGCGCGAGGGCCAGCCAGAGGGATCCCCCCGCGAACAGGGCGAACAGGGCGCTTCCCAGGGCTCGGCCGCAGGGCAGCGCTCCCACCGCGATCAGGGGAATGCCGACCCACAACAGGGCGGGCCAACTCGTCGGAGGCCAGGCTGGCAGCTTGCCCTGGGTATCGACGGCGTAGATCGCAAAAGGGATGATCGCCGCCGCGAGGGCCATTGCCCAGGGGCCGGACACGGGATGGGCAGTGGGCGCCGCGGACGACGGTTGTGCCGCCAATTCGCTGCCCCCCACCGATCGCCAGGGTCTCCAGCCCAACGCGATGGCGAGGGCGGCGATCGCAAACGCGACCGGTAGGGAATCAAACACGGGGAAGAGGGACTACTCGCCGCGGACGGCTTCGATGGCCAGCGTCAGCACAACCTCGTCGGAGAGGACTTCATCGGGGTAGGTGTCGATCCCGAAATCGCGGCGTTGGATCGTGCACTCGCCAAGGAAACCAACCTTGTAACCCTGACGGGTCTCCCCTTCGCCGGTCTTTGCCAGCTGGATGGTGACGGGCTTGGTCACGCCGTGGAAGGTCATATCGCCCATGACCGTGTAGTCCTCGCCATCCAGGGCCACCCGCGTGCTCTCGAAGGTGACCTTCGGGAACTCTTTGACGCTGAAGAAATCAGGACCCGTGATGTGCTGGTCCCGCTGCTCGTTGAAGCTGTCGACGCTCGCCGCGTCGATCTCGACCTTGACGCTGCACTTGGCCGGATCCTCGTCCAGGACAAATTCCCCGGAGTAGTTCTCAAAGCGGCCAAAGTTCCAGGCCGTGTTGAAGTGTTTGATACGGAACAGAATGGAGGAATGCCCAACGTCGAAGGTGTAGCTGCCTGAGGCGATGGGCGCGGTGGCCGGTGCGGGGGTGCCCAGCGCGGCCTCTACGGGGCGCAGGAGAAAGGCGCCACCGGCGACCGCGAGAAGGGCGGGAACGAAAACAGAGATACGCATGGCTGTGGATTGCTGGGTTTCCAGGGTCAGGGGTCTAGTCCAACCATGGATAAACGGGTCACCCCCGCAATACCTAGCTCGGCTTTGGTAAATCCTCTTCACCCCATTCCCGACTTCCCGTACGAGAACGACCTAGCCTTGCCCACTGAAGCCATTCTCTCCTGCCTCGTCCTGATCGCCGTGGTCGGCGTCCTGGCCCAGTGGTTGGCCTGGCGGCTGCACCTGCCGTCCATCCTGCTGCTCTTGCTCGGCGGAGTCCTGGTTGGCCCGGTGACTGGCCTGCTGGAGCCGCGCCTGCTGTTCGGCGACCTCCTCCACCCACTGGTTTCCCTCGCCGTGGCCGTCATCCTGTTCGAGGGCGGGCTCACCCTCGAGCTGAAAGAGCTACGGCAGGTGGGGCAGGCGGTCCTGCGGCTCGCGACCCTTGGGGTCCTGGTGACTTGGGGCCTGGCGACGCTTGGTGGCCATTGGCTCGCAGGGCTCAGCTGGCCCCTGGCAATCCTCTTCGGCTCCATCATGACCGTCACCGGTCCGACGGTGATTCAGCCCCTGCTGAGGCACATTCGGCCGAAGGGGCACGTGGGCCCGGTGGCCAAGTGGGAAGGCATCCTCGGCGACGTGATCGGCGCGACGCTGGCGGTGCTGGTGTTCCACGCCATCGTCGACGGCGCCACCTTCCAGGACGGTGCCGCGGGGCACACCTTCTGGGGATTGCTCAAGACGCTCGGCGTTGGCGCCGTCACCGGACTCGCCGGCTCACTCATTCTCGCGGTTCCACTTCGGCGACGCCTTCTCCCGGACGCGCTCCAGAGCCCCTTCGTGCTCGCCATCGTCCTTGGCGTGTTCGCGCTCTCGGATTCGATCTCACACGAGTCGGGGCTGCTGGCGGTCACGCTGATGGGTTTCGTTCTCGCGAACTCGGCGGGCACCCCCATCGGTCACATCATCGAGTTCAAGGAGACCCTCACCACCCTGCTCCTCTCGAGCCTGTTCGTGGTCTTGGCCGCCGGCCTCAGCCTTGGCGAGCTGCGTGCGACGAGCGCTGGCTCGATCGCCTTCGTTGCCTTCCTGATCCTCGTCGTGCGTCCGATCGCGGTTCTCATCTCGACCTACGGAACGGAAATCTCCATCAAGGAGAGCCTCTTTCTCGCTTGGCTCGCCCCCCGAGGGGTGGTCTGCGCCGCGGTCGCCTCCCTCTTCGGGGCCCAGCTCTCCGACCCGGCCTACACGGGCGGCCATCCGATTCCGGAGGCGGCTGGCCTTTCGACCCTGGCTTTTCTGGTCATCATCGCCACCGTCGCGATCTACGGGCTGAGTGCCAAGCTCGTCGCACGCAAGCTGGGTCTAGCCGAGGCAGACCCCCAGGGATGCGTGCTCGTTGGGGCGGGGACATTCGCGACGCAGCTGGCCCACGCCCTCCAAAAGGCCGAGCTCCCCGTCGTGCTGGTCGACACCAACCGTTCCTCCATCGTCGCCGCTAAGTTGGCGGGTTTGCCCGCGGTCGCAGGGAATATTCTGAGCCACGAGGCCCACGACCGGGTGCCCCTCGGAGGCATCGGCAACCTCCTCGCCTTGACCGGCAACGACGAGGTGAACGCGCTCTGTGCGCTGCATTTTCAGGAACACTTCGGGCGTGCTTCTGTTTTCCAGCTGGTTCGCAAGGACGCCCACAAGGAGGCGGGGGCAAGCGATCTTCGCGGACGTGAGCTCTTTGGCGCTGGCGCTACCTTTGAAGCGATTGAGGGGCGTCTAGCCAAAGGGGCGCGCGTCCGTGCGACGACCCTGAGCGATACGTTCGACTTTGAGACCTTCCTCGAGCGCAACGGCTCCGGTGCGCTTCCTCTCATGCGCATCGATTCCGACGGCCGCCTGCTCATCTTCACAACGGAAGCCGCACCCCAAGCGGCTCCGGGTGACGTTTTGGTCAGCCTCATGCTGGATGAACCCGAGGGGATCCGATCTTCCAACGCGCCCAGAGAAGCCTCAGGGGCCGAAGAATCCTCCAGTGCGGACCGCGCAGCCGCGTCGTCCCCAGGCGACAAATCCGGCAGGCGTGCCTAGAACTCCCTTTTTTGGCCGTCGCACGGCGCGCCCAACGCCCCCCACCAAGCCCCAGCTGGCGGGTATCCTGTAGGGCGACCCCCATTCTGTGCTCCCTATGCAAATGCGCTCGATCTCCTCCTCCACCTTTGTCCCCGGCTTGGCCGTCGTTGCCTGTGCCCTTGCCGTCAGCTGCCACAACCGCGGCAACGCGGTGTTGAACGTCCTGGGCCCGACCTCCACCGGGCTTGGCAACCACGCGGCATACGTGGATTTGGACCGCAGCGGAACGGTCAACCAGGGGGATGAGCTCTGGATGCGATTTGACCGGGCGCTGGCCCTGGGGTTCGGGGTCGAGGAAGCGTTTGAGCTTCCCGTGCAGGGAGATGCGCTGGGTGGACCGGAGGTCGATCTCGCCAACTCACCCGGCCTGGTGCGCGTGGTTTTGGGTCCCATGTCCGGCCTGCGCGCCCGCGGCATCCACAGCGGTGCGCTTTCCCCGGGAAACCTGCCCTCCGGCCTGCGGGTTGCGGAGGACGCACCCTCGGGCGCACTTGTCGCGGCAGATACGGGCTTCAACGCCATCCGCGGAGGCCTAGCCCTCGACGTCGTGCCGGAATTCCGCGAAGGCGAGACCCGCATTTCCGATGCGCATGTGGCGACTGCTGACCTCGACTGCGACGGGGACCTGGACCTGGTCACCGTCCGGGAAGGCATGGGATCCACGCTGACCGTCGAGCTACAGGGCATCGACGGCTCCTACTCCGTTCAGGCCCAAACCGGCGTGGGCGATGTGAACGCCCTGTTGCTCCTGGACGCCAACCAGGACGGGCGCACGGACGTCGTCGTCGCGCAAGCCAGCGGTACGGTGCAGGTGTTTCAAAACCTGGCCTCAGGCAGCGCAGGCATCGACCTGCAGCTGGCGAACAGCTTCGATCTCGGCACGCAGGGTGAGCCGCTCAGCCTGGCCACGACCGACGCCAACATGGACGGCGACCCCGATCTGTGGATCGGTACCTCCAGCGAACTCGTCCTGGCCCGCGGGGCGCTGGACTTCGGTTTCGAGGCTCCCTTGCCCGTCGGGGCACCCGAGGGTGAGTACAGCGTCCTCGCCTTCGGCGACCTGGACAGCAATGGCACCCAAGATGCCTTTGCTGGCGGGGCCAGCGGGGATCGGATCCTGCTCTTCGGCTTCAATGCTCAACTCGATGAGACCGTCGAGCGCGGTGGATCCGGGCTCCCGATCACCTGGGCAGCCGACGTGGGCGACCTGAATTCCGACGGGCGACCCGACGTCGTGATGGGCACCGAGGAGGCGGTGATCTTCTGGCGCCAGACCCCCCTCGGCTTCTCCGAGCTCATCTTTGAATCCGTGGCGACGAACGCACCCACCCGCGACCTGCGCGCCATCGACATCGACGGCGATAGCTCGCTCGACGTCGTGCGCCTAGGCGCGGACGCGATCGAAGTCCTGGGCGGCGACGGTCTTGGCGCGTTCACCCGCTCCCCGCGGGAGCTTTCCGTCGACGAAGCTACGGGCATGGCGATCGGCGACTTTGACAACGATCGTGACCTGGATGCCGTCGTCTCGGGAGCCACATCGGGCTGGTGGTACGGCTCCAGCCGGGGGACCTTTGGCACCTCGACCTATGGGCCGGAGGCCATCCCGACCTCCGCCGATGAATTCCCCGGCCTGGGGCAGACGCTGGACGTCATCCATGGGGACCTGGACGGGGACGGCGACATCGATGCGGTCACCTCGCTGGTAACCGCAAGCGGGGGCGAGGTCCGTACCTGGAACAACATGGGTGCCGGCAACATGCTGCTGTCACAGACCCTGCCGATCGGCTTGGACCGCGCGGAGGCCCTGGCCCTTGCGGATTTCGACAGCGACGGTGATCTGGACATCTTTGCCGCCAGCGTGGGTGATTCCTGCCACCTCTGGCTAGCGGACCCCGCGGGACAGTACCCCGCCGAGTCCACCCCCGTGGCGGTCGGCAGCCAGGGTTCCGGCCTGGGGCTTGGCGACATCGACAACGACGGAGACATCGACATTGTTCTCGGGACGGTGCGACTGGCCCCGAACCGCATCCTGCTCAACGGCGGCCGCGCTTCGGCCCGCCTTGGCGATGGCGGCGGGTCGTTCTGGGCGGGCTTCGATGACGAGCTACCGTTCTCCAACCCGCAGCACACCAACGAGATCTTGCTGCACGACCTGGACTGCGACGGTGACCTGGACATGGTCATGGCCCACGGTCCCGGCGGCCTGGATACCGTTTGGCGCAACACGCTGGATGAAGGCGCGCTCGGCTTCCAGCAGGTGCTCCTGGCGGCGCTGGACGGCATCACGGCTCCGACGGTCGCCGTGCGCACGCGGGACGTAAACCTCGACGGCAACCTCGACCTGATCTTGGGCAATCGCCCCGGTGTCCGGGTGTACTTCGGGGATGGGGAACTCGAGCCCGGCAGCTACGCGCTCGGCTTCATCGTTCCCGGCGGCTCGGTCACCGCAATGGACTTAGGCGACACCGACGGCGACGGCTTCGACGACCTCGTGCTCGGCAGCACGGTCGAAGCACGCGTCCGAATTCACCGCGGTCTTCCCGGCAGTTTCCAGAACAGCGCGGTTCAGACCATCCCCTTTGGGTCGGTCAGCAGCGTTAGCCTGGGGGATCGCAGCGGCAACGGTGCCGCCGATCTGCTGGTCGGTGAACGCAACATGGATCTCCCGAATGGGGCGTACCGCAACCGCTAGCGCTTAGCCCCCAAGCGATTCCAGCGCAGCTTGGGCCTGTGCGACATAGTCGCCGGTGGCCCGGGCGGCGTTTTTCAATGCGGCGCCGAAGGCCTCCCGTGCTGCGACGGCGTCTCCGGCGCCCTGCAAGATCACGCCCATGGCGAAGGGGGCGTTGAACGAACTCGGGTCTTCCTGGTGAACCCGCCGAAATTCATCGAGGGCTGCCGCCGGCTGACCGCTGGCGAAGAGCGCACGTCCGAGCTGGTAGCGCACCTGGGCCAGCCCCGGGGTGCGCTCCAGGACCCCACGGGCCTGCCGAACCATAGACCCAAAGTCCTGCTGTCTGTACTTGGCTTCGAGCCAAACGTCGAGGGCCTCCGGCTGGTCCGGATAATCCACCAGGGTCTCTTCGCACAGGCGCAGCGCTCGTCCTGACTCCCCCACTTCGAGCAACGACTGGGCCATCCAGGCTCGCAGGTATCTGTGGTTGGGGTCCGCCCCCAGCCCGGCTTCAAACAGCTCGAGAGCTTCCACATGCCGGCCTGCCCGCTGCTCTGCGAGGGCGAGTTGACCGAAACCGTTGGCGTCACTGGCAACCAGCGCCCCAGGCAGCACCCGGGTGAGGAGGCCGATCGCTAGCGCGGGCAGCAGCACGCTGGCCATCTTCGCCAGGCGGCGCTCCCGTAAGGCCGCGAACGCTAGCGCACAGGTATGGCCAGCGAAGATCATCAGGGCCGGCAGGACGGGAACGCGAAAGCGCGAGCACACAAAGAACACGACCACGCTGAGGGTGTACACCAGCGCAAAGCCCCAGAGTGGGAAGCTTGCCCAGCGCTGCTTGCGTGCCGCCAAGACCATGCCCACGAGTCCAAGTCCGGCGAGCACCGAAAAGGGCACCGACAATCGAACCAGGGGATTGAAGCGAAGCGCGAAGAAACGAATCTCCTGGTTGTTGCCCAGCTCCCAGTCCGTCCAGAACAACCGCAGCTTCCAGGCGAGGTGCCTAAGGAAAGCGCCCGGGTCGCTAGCCGCCCAGTCCAGCGCCTTGCCGGTGTAGTGCCGGGAGATCTCCCCGTCGCTCAACTCCCGCCCAGCCTCGGTTTCCGCCAGCTGGCGCGAAGCGTGAAAGCCCTCCCACCAACCCCCAGGGGTCCCCGGAACGATCGCCGTGCTCCCATCGGAGGCGGGGTTGTTGCCAATCCAGAGGTTGACTCCCGCCTGGGAGGAAATCAGCACCCACTCGCCACCGGCCACGCGGTTGGTGATCGAAATGGGGAGAATCGGAGCCAGCACGGCGAGGCCGAAGAGCAGCCCGGCGCGCAGGTTCAGGCGACCGCCCCGGTACGCGCACCACAGCGCCAGCAGCGGCAGAAAGAGCAGCACATTCGGGCGGGCGATCGCAGCCAGCCCCAGCGCCAAGCCGCCGGCCAGCAGCGAACGCGTCCCCGCACCTTGGCCCCAGCGTACGCAGGCGAGCAGCCCACCGAGCAGCAAGGGCACGTAGAGCGCCGGGATCAGCAGCTCGCCGTCGAAGTAGATCAGCACCCAGTAGGTGGCGGCCAAGGCGCCGGCCACAGCGGCAGCGAGCCGCCCGAAGAGCTGGCGAGCCAGCAGGTACACCAGAACCGTGGTCCCCCCACCCAGCGCGCCCTGGACCAGGCGCGGCCCATAGAAGTCCCCGAAGACCCGATAGAGGCTGCCCAAGAACCAGGGGTACAGGGGCGCCCGAAAGAACGGGCCCTCTAGGAATGGCTCTCCGGCGGCGAACTTCCGGGCCCAATCCGCGTGAAAGCCGGGGTCCATTACCGGCTCAGAAAAGTACGGCGACGCGGCCATGCGGCCCACATGCCACCAGCGCAGCGCCACGGCGAGAGCGCCCAATGCTGCAAGCAGCCAGCGTTCGGACCGGGACCAGGGCTCGCCCTTCATCATGGGCTAGAACCTAACAGGCCCAGGCCCGCGATCCCTCGCCTGAATGGAGCCCAACCCATTCCGGGGGATTCACGGCCCAGCAGTCGAGCGAGCATTCTTCCTGGGGAATGATTCGAGCTAGGATTCAGGCCCATGCTCTCCCCGATCTTGAGGAATCTGATTCCTGAACCGCGCGCCCTGACGCCGGCCGAGGGGGAGCTTGACCTAGCTGGACAAGCGGAGTTGTCGCTTTCCTGCCCTCCGGAGCTGGAGACCCAGCTGATCTTGGCCCTCAGCCCCGGAGCCAGCTGCGCCGGGCTTCGGGTCACGCCCGGCCAAGCCGCAGGCCCTGCCCACCTGGGGGTCTCCCTGATCGCCAATCCGGAGAGCACCGAGGCGCGGGAAGCCTATAGCCTGAGCGTGGCGCCCGGCGGCGTCCGCCTGCGGGGCACAGCGAGTGGGCTGCGGCACGGCGCGCGCACCTTGGGGCAGATCCTGCGGGCCGCCGCTGCCATGCCCGGAGCCCTGGCCCTGCCCTGCTGCCGGATCGACGATCACCCGCGCTTCGGGATCCGGGGTCTCATGCTCGACATCAGCCGCGACGCGGTCCCGACCATGTCCGAGCTCCGTGCCCGCATCGAGCTCTGCGCCGAGCTGAAGTACAACCACCTGCAGCTCTACACCGAGCACACCTTTGCCTATGCGGGGCATGAACAGGTTTGGCGAGACGCCGATCCGCTCACCCCTGGCCAGGTTCAGGAGCTGGATGCCTTCGCCACCGCCCGGGGCATCGAGTTGTGCCCCAACCAGAATTCCTTCGGGCACATGCATCGCTGGCTAACCCGAGAAGCCTACCGCCCCCTCGCCGAGGCGCCCGCGGGCATCGTCCACGCCTTCGCGCCCGGTCCCGAGCCCTTCGGCCTCTGCGCCACCGACCCGCGCTCCCTGGAGCTGCTCGACGATCTCTACGACCAGCTCCTGCCGTGTTTCTCCAGCGAGCGCTTCAACGTGGGGCTCGACGAGACTTTGGACCTGGGCCTCGACCGCAGCGCTTCCGCGTGCGCCGCCCGGGGCAAGCACGAGGTCTATCTCGACTATCTGCTGCAGGTCCACAGGCGAGTGGAGTCGCGCGGCAAGCAGATGCTGTACTGGGCCGACATTGCGCTGGAGTACGAGCAGGTCCTCGATCGGCTTCCTCAGCAGGCGACGCCGGTGGTTTGGGGTTATGAGGACGGTCACCCATTCGAGGAACAGCTTCGTCGACTAACCGAGGCTGGCCAACGGCCCTGGGTGTGCCCCGGTACTTCCTCCTGGCAGGGATTCACCGGGCGCATTCCCAATGCGCAGGCGAACCTGGAACAGGCCACTGCGGCTGCGCTCGCTCACGGCGTCGACGGCTACCTGGTCAGTGATTGGGGTGACTATGGACACTGGCAACCCCATGCCGTGTCCCTTCCAGGCATTGTCTTGGGGGCCCAACAGGCATGGAGCGCTCGGCCAATGGACGCGTCGCTCCCAGCCGTGCTCGACGCCCATGTGTTGCAGGATCCCGCAGGGGTCTGCGGGGCGGCACTCGTCCGACTCGGTGAGGCCTACCTCGAGCTGGGCTCTGCCGCTGTCAACGGCGTTGCGACCTTCTTCCATCTGCGCTACATCCACCATCCTCTACCGATCGAGCACGCGCCCGCGCTCACCGTCGAGGGCACACGCCGCTTCGAGGCCGCGTTGCACTTGGCCCTGCGGGACCTCGGCGACGCTAGGCCCGCAGGCCAAGGGGGAGACCTGCTCAAGCACGAGCTCCGCTGGGCACGGGACGCCAGCGCCTGGGCCTCCCGTCTGGCGGCTGCCCGCCTGGAGCTGGGTCTAGGATCCCATGCTGCTGAGATTCCGTCCCGAACCGCCGGAGTCCTCGATGCTGAACTCAAAGAAATGCTCGAATCCTATCGAGACCTTTGGGCGGCGCGGCGGCGTCCGGGAGGCCTGGAGGATTCCTGTTCCAAGCTCTTGCGTGTGTCCGAATTCCTGGGAGGCCAGGCCTGATGGAGTGGCCCTGGACTTTTCCACTGACCTTCTCGTGGATCGTGCTCGCGCAGCTTGCACTTGGGATACCGCTTGGGCTTTCGATCGCGCTACGCAAGGGCCCCATCGGCCTTCTACGCGCGAGCCTGTGCTCGATTGCCATCGCATTCGTGGCGATCGCCTCCGCGGTCGCGACCCGTTTCTTGGTCAGCCCCAGCTTCTTCGGAGTGTTGACCCATGCCTTTGCGGCCCTGCTTAGCGTCTGCATCAGCGGCGCTAGCGTGATCCTGTTCGCCCGCAGGCGCAGCCGCCCCTGGGCGAAAGCCGCCGCCGCGCTGGCCGCCGCCGGCCTTCCCGTGCTGGCGTGGGCCTGCTTCGTGGAGCCGTATGCGCTGGAGCGCATCGAAGTCGAAGTGCCCCTACATGTGCTGCGCAGGGGGAGTGAGCCGATCCGTGTTGGCGTACTCAGCGATCTCCAGACCACCCGTGTCGCCAGCCACGAGCATGCTGCCGTAGACCTGCTGCTCGCCGAGAAACCGGACATCATCCTGCTCCCCGGCGACCTCTATCAGGGCCCGCCTGAACGATGGGAAGGGGTGCGGGACGGGTTCCGGGAGCTGCTCCAACGCCTCGTCGCTCCAGGCGGGGTCTACCTCGTTCCTGGGGACTGTGACACCAATGCGCGCCTTGGGGATCTGGTGCTCGGCACGCCTGTCCAGCTGCTCATCGGGGAGTCCGAGCTCATCCGAGTCCGAGATCGGCGCGTACGTCTGTTCGGCGCGGACCTGCGGCGACCGGCGCAATCCCAGCTGGACGCCTTCGCCCGCGCTGGAGCCGCATCGGGGGACGACGTCCGCATTCTGCTCGCCCACCGGCCCGAGATCGCCATGGTCGTCCCCCTCGACGCGCCCCTCGACCTCGTGGTTGCCGGACACACCCATGGCGGCCAGGTGCGTCTCCCCGGCGGGATTGCGCTGGTCGATCTTTCGCCGGTTCCCAACCGGGTGGGCGGCGGTGGATTGCACTACCTCGGTCACCAGCTGCTGTACGTATCCAGGGGAGTCGGGATGGAACGCTCCCTCGCCCCTCGCTTGCGTCTTGGCTGCCGACCCGAGGTGTCGCTCCTCGTGCTCCAGTAGGGACCTTGGACGCCCTTCCGGATAAGCTGCCGGGCATGCGCCCCTTCCTGCCATTCGCCCTGGCCGTCGGCCTCTGCCTGACCGCCTGCACCAGTACGCCTGCCACCGATGCCCCGGCGCCGGACTTGCGCCTGGAGACCAACGCGCCCATCGTCGCCGGGTTCGTGATTGTCGACGGTGTCTACGGCACGGAACTGACAGCCCCCTGGGACGTCTTCCAGCACACCCAGGGCCATGCACCCTACGGCATGCAGGTCGTCACCGTGGCACAGACAGCCGAAGCGGTAAGCACGTACGAGGGCCTGCGGCTGCTTCCCGATCACACCTTTGCCAGCTGCCCTCCCCTCGATGTGCTCGTCGTACCAAGCGCCCAGCACTCGATGACCACCGACCTCGAGAACAGGGCGTTGATCGACTTCGTCGCTGAGCGCGGTGCGGAGGCGGGCTACGTGGTGAGCCTCTGTGACGGTGCCTTTGTGCTCGCCGAAAGCGGACTCCTCGACGGACGGCAAGCGACCACCTTCCCCGGTGATCTCGAGCCCTTTTCGCGTCGCTACGGAGCAAGGCTTGCCGAGGTTGTGCAGGGCGTCAGCTTCGTGCATCACGACCAGGTGATCACTTCGGTTGGCGGAGCGCCTTCCTTCGACGCGGCGCTCTACCTATGCGAGCTGCTGTATGGCAAAACCGCCGCGAAGGGAGTGGCGAAGGGTCTTGTCATCGACTGGGACCTCGAGCGGCTCGGGCATCGCGTGGTGCCTCCCGCCTCAGGCGAAAGCGGCGAATAGAAAGCGCCCGAGAGCGAAGACTCCAGCCCCGCTGGCCAGCAGTCGTGCGGCTCGGCCCTGGGGCCAGCGGGCGATCACCGCAAAGGCGAGCAAGCAGGCGCCGGCGAACAGGCAGGGCCCGAAACGTGCTTGGTGTGGCTCCAGCGCGAGGTCGAAGCGCGCGTGGGGCACCCGCGTACTCGCGCCCCAGGCGAGGGCCACCACGAGGGCCTCGACGACGTGCGCGCGCTGCATGCCAAACGCCGCACGGTCGATGGCGCAGTAGGACGCCCCCAGAATGCCCACCAGCGGCAGAAGCCCCCCGCCGGGAGCTGCCGCCAAGGGCTCCGCCCACCATGCCCCCGCCGCGAGTCCAATCGCCAGCGCCACTGCATGGATGCAGCGCCCGCGAGCGCTCTCCATTCCGATGAGCAGCGCAATCGCCACCAGTAGCAATAGTCCCTGACTCCAGCCCGCCGCCGCAAAAGCAGCCCCCCAGGCCTTCCAGCGAAGCTCACCTGGTTCGATTACAAGCTCGGTCTGGTCGGGCCCCAGCTGGCCATGCACCGCCAGACGGCCTGGCCACCTCACCGTGATTTGATCGGTGTGGTCGGGGCTGGTCTGAAGGAAGAGGCGGCTCCACACTCCGAGAGCGTCTCCTCTTGGTCTCTCGGCGGAAAACGGAAGTTCGATCCACTCCGCGATCTCGAGGAACGCGCCTGGCGATGGCGGCAGGAGCCGCGCTTGGCCGGCGACGAGGCTCAGCGGATTCGGGCCGTCGCGCAACCCGTAGTCCGCCGCGAACAACGCAGCGATGGCGGGCGAGGCATCCGCAACCTCGACCGCATCGACGAATCCGTCATTGTTGGCATCGAGTCCAGGTAAGACCTCGAGCACCGATAGGACCTGCAGCTGGGTCTTGCCCCTGATACCGGCGTCCAGAATCTCGATCTGGGTGAGGCTGGCAGATCCCACGTGCCCCGTTGCGGGACCGCTGAGGAGGGATACCAAGCAGATCGCAAAAGGGAGCACGGCAGCATTCTAGACAGCTCTGAAGCCGAGTTTGGAAAGCATGGTCACGAATCCTGGACCAGGGTCAATCCAAGCACAGACCCCAGCCGAAGGGAACTTGGTCAGAGCCCATGTCAGACGCCCTGCTTACATTTATCGCGCGCCAGCCCATCCTGGACGCCTCTGGGGAGGTGCATGCCTATGAGCTGCTCCATCGCTCGGGGCCGACCGGAGGTTTCAGCGGGATCGATGCATCGAAAGCAACCCTGGACGTGATGCGGGCGGCCTTCATCGCCGCCCCGCTCGATCGTCTCACCGACGGACGTTTGGCCTTCATCAACGTGCCCGAGGAGCTCCTGGTCCAGGACTTCATCTCGGTCATCCCCGCCGAGACCGCAGTGATCGAGGTGCTGGAGACCGTACGCCCCAGTCCGCGGGTGGTCGCAGCCCTGCGAGCACTGAAGGCGCGGGGCCATCGCATCGCCCTCGACGACTTCGAGGGACACGCGAGCTGGGAACCCCTGGTGGCCCTGGCCGACTATATCAAGGTCGACTTCATGCTCACCCCGCCCGGTGAACGGGGAAAGCTGCTCGAACGCTGGAAACGACCTGGCCTACGCTTCCTGGCAGAGAAGGTTGAGACCCGAGAGGACCAGATCGAAGCGGTGGAGACCGGCTACGATCTGTTCCAGGGCTACTATTTCTGCCAGCCTGAGACCCGGGTCAGGCGTGAGCTGCCCAGGTCACGCCACGCCTACGTCATGCTGCTGCAGGCACTCAGCCGCAAGGACCTGGCGATGGATGAGATCGAGGAGATCATCCATCGCGAGCTCTCCCTGACCGCTGGACTTCTGCGCTACATGAACTCTGCGGTCTTCGGACTGCGGGAGGAAATCACTTCGATCCGCCAGGCACTTGTGCACCTTGGCGAGCGTCCCCTCAAGCGCTGGGGCACCCTGCTGGCGATGACCGGCCTCGGGGGAGATCAGCCCGTCGAGCTACTGCGGGTCAGCCTGATCCGCGCGCGCTTTGGTGAGCTCGTTGCTGAGGCCATTGCGGACGAGAAGACCTCGCTCCACGCCTTCCTTGCGGGCCTCTTCTCATCGGTCGATGCCCTGCTAGGAATGTCGATGGAGATCGCCGTGGAAGAACTGGGACTGGCCACCGAATTGCGCGGTGCCATTCTGGGCGACGATTCAACGGCAGCCAAGAGCACGCGCCTGGCGCGGGCCCTCGAGCAGGGCGACTGGAAAGCCTCCGAGGAGTATGCCCTGTCCATCGGCATGCCCTACAGCCAGGCGGAGAGCCTCTACGCCGACGCGATCGCCTGGGGCGACGAAGGCCTGGGACTTCTGCGCTAGCTTGGCCTAAGCGAGAGCCGCCTCGAGTGCGTCGTCCACCCGCTCGATCCAGACGAAGTTCAGCTTGGATTTCACGTCATCGGGAATCTCGTGCAAGTCCCTTCGGTTGCGCGCCGGCAGGAGCACCCGCCGGACACCAGCAGCCTGGGCCGCAAGCACCTTCTCCTTGATGCCGCCAACCGGCAGAACATCACCACGCAGGCTGATCTCGCCCGTCATCGCGACCCGGCCTTTGGCTGCACGCTGGGTCAGCAAGGAGACGATCGCGCAGGCCATCGCGACCCCCGCACTCGGCCCATCCTTGGGGACCGCCCCCGCGGGGATGTGCAGATGCAGATCCATGGTCTCGAAAACCTCCTGTCCGATATCCAACTGGGCCGCGTGGGACCGCACCCAGGTGATCGCAGCCTGGGCACTTTCCCGCATGACGTCGCCAAGTTGACCGGTGAGGGTGAGCTTGCCCTTGCCAGGCATTTGGGCAGCTTCGATGAACAAGATGTCTCCGCCGACGGGCGTCCAGGCGAGACCGGTGACCACACCTGGAACCGAGCGGCTCAGACGCTCCTCAGGCTCATAGGTCGGAGGTCCGAGGATCGTCTCGAGATCGTCCGGACCGATGCTCAAGGCCTTGCGTCGGCGCCGGGCGAACAGGGTCGCCGCGTGGCGGCAGAGCGCCGCGATCTGGCGCTCAAGTTCGCGAACACCCGCCTCGCGGGTGTAGTGCCGAATCAGCGCCCGCAGGGTCGGCACAGGCAGCTTGAGCTGACTCGCCAGGAGTCCCGAAGCCTCGCGCTGCCGCCGGACCAGGTAGCGACGGGCGATCTCCAGTTTCTCAGCGGCGGTATAACCGGGAATCTGAATCACCTCGAGTCGATCACGCAACGGACCAGGTAGCGTGTGCAGCACGTTTGCCGTTGCAACGAACAAGACGCTCGACAGGTCGAATGGCAGATCGAGGTAGCTATCGCGGAAGGTGTGGTTCTGGGCTGGATCCAGGGCCTCGAGCAGTGCGGAACTCGGATCTCCGTGCGCGCCGCGCCCGAGCTTGTCGACCTCGTCTAGCAGGAAGACCGGGTTGCGTGTCCCGGCCTTGCGCAGCCCCGTGATGATCCCTCCGGGCATCGCTCCGACGTAGGTCCTTCTGTGACCGCGAATCTCGGACTCGTCGTAGACGCCGCCGAGGGACAGGCGCACGAACTTGCGGCCCATCGCCCGCGCAAGGCTCTCACCGAGCGAGGTCTTCCCGACACCCGGAGGCCCCACGAGGCAAAGGGTCGGTCCCTGTCCATCGGCCTTGAGACGACGCACGCTTAGAAACTCGAGCACCCGGCGCTTCACCAGCTCCAGGCCAAAGTGATCCTCGTCGAGCACATCGCTGGCCCGCGCGAGGTCCAGATTGTCCGCGGACACCGTGTTCCAGGGCAGCTCCGCCACGGTTTCCAGCCAGGTCCGGAGCATGGGATGCTCAGCCGAGGCCTCGGGCGTGCGATTGAGACGGCGGAGCTCCCGCTGGCAAACCTTGCGCACTTCCGGCGCCAAGTCGAGAGCCTCGACCCGACTGCGGAGCTCCTCGAGTTCGCCCAGCGAATCCTCATCTTCCTCACCCAGCTCCCGGCGAATCGCCCGTAGCTGTTCCCGCAGGTAGTACTCGCGCTGGGCGTCATCGAGCTTGCCCCGCGTCTCCTGGCGAATCTTGTGGGAGAGCTCGAGCACCTGGGTCAGCTCCCCCAGCATCCCGTTGAGCTTGTCGAGCCGCTTGCGCAGGTCGAATTCCTCCAGGAGTGCCTGCTTGTCCCCCGGCGGCACATCGATGAAGGTCGAAACCATATCCGCCAGCGCGGAGGGGTTTTCGGCAGTGCGGACGTTCTCGGAGAACTCCTCGGGTGCCCCCGGCGCGAGTGCCAGCACCTCGCTGGCACGCTGACGCAACACTCGGAAACGCGCTTCGATGGGCCGGCCGTTCACCTTGGGTCGCGGAACCACACGGACTGTGGCGCGTAGGAACGGCTCGGTGGCCACAACCTCAAGCACTTCGAACCGGTCCCGGCCCTGGCAGATGGCATGGTGTGCCCCCTCCGGCGTGCTCCAATAGCGCATCAACTCAACCACCGTGCCGACGGTGTAGAGATCAGCGGGTTTGGGATGTTCGAGGTTCTCGTGTCGCTGAAGGACAAGCCCAACCGGCGCATTGTTCTCCACCGCGTGCAGCACCGCTGCCAGGGAGGATTCCCGACCGATCATCAGCGGGAGCACCACGCCCGGGAACAACACCATGTTGCGCACGGGGACGAGCACGAGCTCGATGGTGTCTTCCTGCTTGCGGGCGGGCCGCCGCTTGCGCGCTGCGGGCTTGCGCCGCACGCCCTTCCGAGCTTTCTTGGCCATGGAGCTAACCTGCCGAATGTCCAGCCGGCCCGTGAGGGATTTCCCCTCGATTGCGGGATCAAAGCGCCCCGATCTCAGTCTTTGGTCCCTAGTTCCGCGGGCCTTCGACTCCGCAGCAACTCGGCAGGATGGAAGCGGGGCCAAAGGTGCCCAGGAAAGCTGTGTTGGAGCCGTCGTAAGTCCAGGCGTCCAGTCCCGCAGCCCCCGCGAAGGTCGAGTGTCCGGTGAAGCCGACGATCGGGTCGAGCACGGTGTCTCCCGCAAGGGGTCCGTACCAGACCTGCTCCGGCATGCTGCAGCAGGCCCGGTCGGCAAGCCCTTCCCCACTGGCCGCCAGTAGGTTCCCCACCCGGAGGTCAAAGGCACCCTCCCCGGTGTTGGTGAGTTCCACCACCTCACGCCGCACATCGACAATCTCGCCGAGGGCCTGCGCAGACGTCGACCGCAGCCAGCTCTCCGCAGTTGCCGCAGCCGCGGCGCTGGGGGCATCGATGACAAGCAGACTGCTGCGATCCTCGAGACCTCCGCTCAGTCCCAGGTTGCCGGGTCCACTGATCACGGCCGCCATGCGAACCCCGGCGAGATCTTGGCCGTCAAACCCGCCCGACTCGATGAGCCAAGCAGCAAGCCCATGGCGGCCCTGACTGTAGGCCTCTGATCCCACGTGACAGGCTCCACCGAAGACGGTCGCCGTCCGTACATCGAGGTAGCTGCCTGCGGGAGCTCCCAACCCAGAAGCTGCGGCAGGGGTTTGACCCTGGGCGGCGAGATCGGAAAGGGCAACGGCGGCGCCGGTCCCTCCACAGAGAGCGGCGGCAAGCAGCAGGAATTTCATGGGCATCGATGCGGGCTACCGCCCGCGAGAAGGAACTCGAAGGTGGGGAGCTAGAGAAGGGATTCGAAAGGACTCCGGAAACACTCCCGGCCCTGGCGGCAATCGCCCGGGTGCGCTGGCTCCCGATCGGGCCCGAGGATAGTCATGGTCTGGGAACACCAACAGTGGTTGGAGCGGTCGAGCACGTCCGCATCGGTCATCGGGCTGCCTGGTGTCACCAGGATCTTCTTCGAGCAGAGATCCTGACAGAAGGGGCTTACCGCGGGCCGAGAGGGTTGGTTGGTTTCGCTGGTCATCGGGTTGCTCCTAAGCAAGCTTTTGGAAAGCACGGGTGATCAGGCCCTTGGTGAGCGGCACCTTGAATCCATTCTCGGACAGGGGCTGCGCCCCTTCCAGAGCGCTTTCCCGGGCGAGCGTGATCGCGTCACCATCCATCGCCCGCCCCTTCAGCTTGTTCTCGGCATTCACCGTTCGCCAGGGCTTGGGCGCGACCCCGCCCAGCACAATGCGGGCGTCCTGGATCGTCTCCCCGTCCCTCCAAAGCACCAAAGCTACGGAGGCCAGGGCCCAGTCGTAGGATCGACGCTCCTTGAACTTCAGGTAGGTGCTCGAGGCACCGCTGGGCAGCGCGGGGATGCGAACCTGGGTCAGCACCTCGTTCTGGGCTGCGACGGTCTCGGAGAGTACGTCTCCGCTGTCGGGCAGGGTGTAGTAGTCCTCCAGCCGCATCGTCCGGCTGCCCTCCGGCGAAACCAGGGTGATCTCCGCCCCCAAAGCCACCAGCGCCGGTGCGAGATCCGAGGGATGCACGATGTACGACGGCCCTCCACCCAGGATCGCGTTGTAGCGGTTCTTGCCGTAGTACGAGTAGCACTCCGTCCCGCCCTTCTTCAGGCAGGGCGCATGCTCGCTGCGGTAGTACCAGCAGCGGGGGCGCTGATTCAGGTTGCCCCCCACCGTACCCACCGCACGGATCTGCGGACTGGCAACGCTGGCTGCGGCCTCGGACAGGAGCGTCATCTCGGAGGCGATGCGTGCCTCGTTTTCCACGTCCTCGATCGTGGCCAAGGCGCCGATCACCAAGCTGCCGTCGGCCTGCCAGGCCACGTCACGCAGCCCCTCGTCCTTGGCGCTCTTCAGATTCACCAGCTTGTCGGGTTCGACCAGGTGCTCCTTCATCTCGGTCAGCAGGTCTTGCCCACCCGCCAACAGAGCAGAACTGCGGTCACCGGGTGCTTTGGGCAGCTGCCCCGCAGCTTCGGCCACGTTGGCCGGCAACGTCATCGAAAAGGCTTTCATGCTTAGACTCTCCCCAGTGCGGCGAGCACCTTGTCGGGCGTGATGGGCAGGGAGCGAATGCGGGCCCCGCAGGCGTTGTAGACGGCGTTCGCGATGGCGCAGTGGCCACCGATCACCGAGGCTTCCGCCATCCCGGTCGTCCCCGGGCGCGTGTCCTCATCGTCGATGATCGCGACCATCTCCGGCATCTCCTGGGCGCCGGCGATCTTGTAATCCTCGAGGTTGTTCGTGAGCATCAAACCCAGGTCGGGATCGATGACGCGTTCCTCAAAGAGGGCGTAGGAAAGGGCTTGGATCATGCCCCCATTCATCTGGCTGCGCAGCGCCGCCCGGTTCAGGGGGATGCCAACATCCTGCATCTGAACCATCTTCAGAACGCGAATCTCGCCGGTCAGCGTGTCCACGCTCACGCGCGCTGCCTGGGCCCCATGGAGCCCCGTATCGTCGGTCACCAGCGCAGGGTCGAAGGCGCCCCGCGCGACCAATGGCTCCGTGCCCAGCAGGGCGCAAACCGCCTTCCAATCCATGCTGCGATCGGGCTCATCGGCCCGGTGTACGGTTCCGTCCTTCCAGACGAAGCCACCGACCTCACCGCCGATCGCATCGACGACCTTGGCCTCCAGACCCTCACGGGCCTGGTGAGCTGCGGTCTTGATCGCCGGAGTGACGGCGCCGGTCGTGGCGCTACCGCCGGACGGCACGCCCGGAGGCAGGTCGCTATCCCCGATGCGTGCGGTCACCTGGTCGAGACGCAGACCAAATTCCTCCGCCGGAATCGCGGCCACGTAGGTGCGCGCCCCGGTGCCCAGGTCCTGCACGCCGCAGCTCGACACGACAGAACCGTCGGGGTGAATCCGAAGCTCTGCCTCCGCTCCCGCCCTGCCGCCGGAGTACCACTGGGCGATGCCGAAGCCAATGCCCTCCATCACCCCGTCATCCACCTTGGCCGGCCCCATGCGGAAAGGGTGCTCGTGCCAGCCGATCTCCCTGGCGACCCGATCGAGCTGACGGTGGTAGACCGGGCTCTCCAGGTTGCGCTTGCGGAATTCCAGCGGGTCGAAACCGCCCTTCGCCGCGAGCTCGTCCACCAACGATTCCATGCAGAACGCGGCCTGGGGATGCCCGGGAGCCCGCATCGCACGGTTGGCATCGGTAGCAAAATGCACGCTTCTCGATGTGAAGTGGGACGTCCCCACGCGATAGATGTAGGGCAGATTGGGGAACGAGCCCCCGCCCATGCCGCCCATCCGGTCGACCTCGCCCTGGAGCGCGACCAAGTTCCCCTCGGCGTCTGCCCCTGCGCTGAGCTCGGCGTAGGCCGCCGAACGGTTCCCAGCCATCTGGAACTCCTGGGCACGATCCAGCATCAGATGCACGGGCCGGCCGATGGCGCTCGCCAGGCGACTGGCCGTAAGGCCTTCCAGCCCGGGCCCGAACTTGCTCCCGAAGCCGCCGCCCATGACCTCGCAAACGATTCGCACCTCGTCGGCAGGGCGCTTGAGCATGCCGGCGTAGATGCCCTGGCTCATGCTGACCATCTGCGTCGACGGGTAAACCGTCACCCCGTCCTCACGGGCATCGATCACCGCACCGTGGGTTTCCAGGCATACGTGATGCTGCGTCGGAACCTCATACGTGGCACGGACCTGGAAAGGAGCGCCACCGAAGGCGGCAGCCGCATCCTCCGCGCTGCCCTCGGACTGTTCCCCTTCCACGTTGCCCCGCCGGGAGATCTCCGGCGCATCCGCATCACGCGACTGCTCGCGTGTCACCATCGGAGGCAGCAGTTCCTCGTATTCGACAAGGACGGCACGAGCCGCATCCCGCGCCAGTTCAGGCGATTCCGCAGCGACAACGGCCACGCAGGAGTCATCCCCCAGCAGCTTGGTCTCGTCGCCCGCTTCTTTGGTCGCCTCAGCGTAGACGACGCCGGCCATCGCCTTGGCCGCGGTGACGTCCACCTTGGTGATGGTCGTGCGCGGAACAGGAACCAGGACCAGCCGCGCGTAGACCATGCCCGGGATCCGTCGATCGTGGGGATACACGGCTCGACCGGTGACCTTGATCGGGCCGTCGAGTCGTCGCAGGTCCGTGTTCAGCACGGTCATGTCGCCCCGCGCTTTCCAGGCGGCGGGCGCGGCCCCGTTGGATTTGGATTCTGCGCTCATTTGCGTTCGCCCCCTTTGGTCTGGCCGGCCATCTGGCGCCCTGCGTCCTCGGCGGCAGAGAAAATGTGCGGGTAGGTGCCACAGCGACACAGGTTGCCCGAGAGTCCGCGGCGGATCTCGTCCCCGTCAGCAGCCGGGTTGTTTTCCAGCACGGCCGTGGTTGCCATCACAAAGCCCGGCGTGCAGAAGCCACACATCGACGCATCGTGGGCACAGAAGGCCTCCTGCACCGGCGACATCGCCTCTGGCGTGCCCAAGCCCTCGACGGTGCGGATCTGCTTACCGATCAAATCCACCGCCAGCAGCATGCAGGCGTACTGCGGCTTGTCATCGATCAGCACCGTGCACGCGCCGCAGTTGCCGCGGTCGCAAACCTCCTTGGTCCCGGTCAGCGCCGGTTCGGTCTTGTGCCTCAACATCGACAGGAGCGTGGTACGCGGTTCGACCCGGACCTTCTGCAGCTCCCCGTTGATGTGGAACTCGATCTCCATCTCCCCCTGCAGGACACCGGCGGCCTGCTGGGGGCCCGGGCTTTCGGTGGTGGCGGCCAGCGCGCCAGAGGCGGCAGCGACGCCGCCCGCTCCCTTCAGGAAGGCGCGCCGGGAGAGCGCTCCGGGCTTCGCGCCCGTTTCGAGATCGTCGTTGTGCATGGATTGACTTGGCTAGTGCTTGGAAATGCGAGTGTAGCGGGCCACCCTCTGGCTTCGCACGGAAGAACGGTAAGGCCCAGGTTCTTCCCCCTTCCCCCTCCACCGCGCGCAGCCACGGCTCCGCCATCCTGTTTCCGAAACCTGTTCCCCGCGGATTCGGACCTGGACAAGACGCCCCGAACGTGAATCGATCGATGACCCGTCCTCCCCAAGCAAGCCGGCGTAGCTGCCTGGCCGGACTCGCCCTCTTCGCGTGTGTCGCCTGCGGTGCGGGCGATGCTGGCTCAGCAGTGCCGACCCTCTACTTCGCCGCGATCCCCGATCAGAACCGCACGGAACTGGAGTCCAAGTTCCGTCTGGTCGCCGAGTATCTGGAGAGGGAGCTCGACGTGGCAGTCGAGTATGTCCCCACCACGTCGTACGCGGCTTCCGTCGAGGCCTTCGTCAACGGGGACGTCCACCTGGCCTGGTTCGGCGGAGTCACCGGCGTGCAGGCGCGGCGCCGGGTCGGCGGAGCCCGCGCGATCGCCCAGGGCAAGGTCGACCCCGAGTACAAGAGCTACTTCATCGCCAACGTGGACAGCGGCCTCGATCCCAGCGAGGCTTTCCCCATGGATCTGGCGGGTCGCACTTTCACCTTCGGCTCCCCGGACTCCACGTCCGGCCGTGTCATGCCGGAGTTCTTCATTCGACAGAACGGCGGTAAAGCCCCCGCCGAATTCTTCGCCACCCGCCCCAACGCCTACTCGGGTGCCCACGACAAAACGGCCAAGCTCGTCGAAGCTGGTACGTACGACGCGGGAGCACTGAGCTACAAGAAGTACGACAGCATGGTGGCCAGTGGCAAGCTCGACCCGGAGCGCTGCGTTCGGGTTTGGACCACCCCAACCTATCCCGACTACAACTGGACGATTCGGCCCGACGTCGATGCGCTCTTTGAAAGCGGCTTCACCGAACGGGTTCAAGCCGCGCTGGTGGCCTGCCAAGACCCTGACGTCCTCCGAGCGCTTGATCGACCCGAGGGTCTGATTCCGGCCGCGGATGGGGATTTCGAGGCGATCGCGGAAACCATGCAGGCCGTCGGTCTGTAGGCCTTTTTGTCCTCGCTGCATTCAGTACCTGGCGCACACGGCGCTGGAGCCGCGGAAGGTCCTGTGTTCGAGCTGCGCAGGGCCGCCGTCGAGCTGGGCGGCCGGCAGGTGATCGCGCCCACCGACCTCGCGATTGCCCAGGGCGAGCTGGTCGCCTTGGTCGGGCCGAGCGGGGCAGGCAAGACCACGCTTCTGCGCATGCTCGCAGGGCTCCAGCCCGTGAACACCGGTAGCGTACACGTCCACGGCACCGACCTCACCGGGATGGGCGGCCAAAGCCTGCGGAACGTGCGCAGCCGCATCGGCTTCGTCCATCAGGACTTTGCGCTGGTCCCCAACCTGCGCGCCAGCCAGAACATCCTCCACGGCGCGCTCGGGAGACGCAGCCTGTGGGGCGGCCTGCGCGATTTGCTGCTGCCCCGCAGGGCGGATCTAGAGCGCGCTCACCAGCTGCTCGAGCGCCTCGGCATCGGAGCACGGCTCTTCCAGCGCTGCGACACTCTTTCCGGCGGAGAGCAGCAGCGGGTCGCCATCGCGCGGGCCCTGTTCCAGGACCCGGTGGCACTGCTCGCCGATGAGCCCGTCGCCTCGGTCGACCCGGTCCGCGGCCGCGATCTCATCGACCTATTGTCGGGGCTCGCTGCTGAGCACGGTCTGGCCTTGGTCTGCAGCTTGCACGACCTGGACCTGGCACGCGCGTGCTTCCCCCGCATGGTTGCCCTCAGGGATGGCAAGGTGCGCTTCGACGGGCCGCCGAAGGAGCTTGCAGGGAGCAGCTATGACGAGATCTACGATCTGGGAGCGCCCGGCACTGCGCCGGTAACCGGGGCGGGCGGAGCTTCCGGGGAGATCCGGCCTTGAGCTCGGGCTTCCCCAAACGTCCCCTACCGATCGGGCCACGTGGGACGCTCAGCCTCGCCTTGCTGGTGGGCGCGCTCCTCGCCGCCGTAGGCCTCGGACTCAGCCCCGCCGGCCTCGTCCCCCGCGAGGGCGGACTGCGGGTTGCGGGGGAGTTCTTCAGCGCAGCGCTGCGCCCGGCCCTCGACTACGAGGCGGACTGGATCCCGGAGGGAACACCGAGCTTCGGCCTCACCGTCGCTTCGGCAGCCCTGCGCACGATCGGCTTCGCGCTCGCCGCGATGAGTCTCGCGGTCCTCGCTGGACTGCCCCTCGGCTGGATCGCCAGCGATGCCTTTTGGCGCCCCGGCGGCCTGGGCTTGCCACCCCGCGGGGGACTGTTGCGGCGACCGTTGCAGGCGAGCGTCCGCGCGTTTCTCGCCGTGCTGCGCTCGGTCCATGAGCTGCTCTGGGCCGTGGTCCTGATGGCCGCCATGGGCCTGGTTCCGTTCACCGGCGTGATCGCGCTTGCCGTCCCCTACGCGGGTACTCTGGCCAAGGTCTGGTCGGAGCTGCTCGATGAGTCGAACCCGCGTGCCGCCCGCGCCCTCCAGGGCCTGGGCGCGCCGCCGACCGCCGCCTTTCTGGCCGGCCGTTTCCCCCAAGCACTGCCGGACATGCTGGCCTACGGCTTTTACCGCTTTGAGTGCTGTGTGCGCTCATCGGCCGTCCTGGGCTTCTTCGGCTATCCGACGCTTGGGCTCTACCTGACGCTATCCTTCGACGACCTGCACTACCGTGAGGTCTGGACGTACCTGTACGCCCTGCTCACCATCGTTGTGCTGCTCGAGCTGTGGAGCGCGGCCCTACGCAGGAGGCTAGCGGCTTGAGCGAAACCACTCCGAACCCGCAGCTTCCCAGCCAGGGGTGGCGGACCCTGCGCCGCAACCGCCCGCGCAGCAGGTTGCTGCAGGCCTCCACCTGGCTTCTGCTGGCCGGCACTGTGGCTGTCTGGGCTAGCGGGACATTCGCCCCCGGCGATCTCTTTAGCGCTAGGAGGCGCGCCAACCTCTGGCGTTTCTTGAGTGAGGATGCCCTCCCGAGGCCCCTGCGCGACGGCGAGGGGCTCGGCGGCCTAGGCTCCTGGCTGCAAACAAATTGGGAAAGCCAGGGCGCCGCTGCCACCTGGGCCACCCTACAGCTGGCCCTCGTTGCCTCCGTGCTTGCGGCGCTGGTGGGCCTGGCCCTGGCCCCCCTGGTCGCACGAACCCTGGCGCGGTCCGATCCCTACGGAGCGCCCGGTCCCACCGGCCTGCGCTGGAGCATCGCCGGCGGCCTCGCCCGCTCTGCCTGCATCCTGGGGCGCGGCCTCCCCGAACTCGTCCTGGCCTGGATCCTGATCGCCCTGGTCCCCAGCTCCACCTGGGCCGCGGTCCTTGCGCTTGGCATCCACAACGGGGGAATCCTCGGCCGGCTTTTTGGGGAAACACTCGAGAACGTCGATCGCAGTGCACCCCAGGCCATGGCTACGGCGGGACTTCGGCGCTCCCATCTCATCCTCGGCTCTAGCCTCCCGATCGCCCTTCCCCGCCTGTTTGCCTACTTCTTCTACCGGCTTGAGACCTGCGTCCGAGACGCCACCGTGATGGGCCTCTTGGGCGTCGCGTCCCTGGGACACGTCATCGTCGAGGCACGCGCCCGGGCGGCCTACGACGAGATGCTCTTGTTCGTGGCCTGCGGCGCAGGCATCGTGCTGTTGGCGGACCGCGCCAGTCATTTCTTCCGCGAGCGCCTGCGCCAATCAGGCAGCACCCATGTCGGCTGATTCTCCCCCCAACCCGTCCGATCCCGGCGAAAGCCCGATCTCCATTCGCGGCCTGGTCAAGTCCTACGGTCGCGTGCAGGCCCTGCGCGGGGTCACCGTCGAGGTTCCCCCCGGACCCGTTGGGCTCCTCGGCCCCAACGGTGCAGGCAAGACGACCATGATCAAGCTTCTGCTGGGTCTACTCGTCCCCACCAAGGGCGAAGCGAGCATCGCGGGCTACTCGCCAGTCAAGCGCCGCGACCGGCTCGCGGTGCGCACCAAAGTGGGCTACATGCCGGAGGGGGACTGTCTATTGCCCGGTATGAGCGGCGTGGAGCTCGTCGCTACGCTGGGACGCCTGACAGGGCTCTCCAAGCAGGACGCGATGACCCGAGCCCACGAGGCGCTCGACTATGTGGAGCTCGAAGAGCAGCGCTACCGGCCCCTCGACCAGTACTCCACCGGCATGAAGCAAAAGCTCAAGCTGGCCCAGGCCCTGGCCCACGATCCGCCGATCCTGCTCCTCGACGAACCGACCAACGGCCTCGATCCCGCAGGGCGTCGCCATATGTTGAGCCTGATCGAGGATCTAGGGCGCATCCAGGGCAAGAGCGTGCTGCTCTGCAGCCACCTGTTGAGGGACGTCGAGCGCACCTGTGACCACGTGGTCGTGCTGCACCAAGGACAGGTTGTTCGGACGGGCAACGTGGCGGACCTGACGCGGGCCGACGCCCTGCGTCTCCGCGTCCAGGTGTCCGAGAGCGGTTCCAGCAGCGAGCAGCTCAGTTCCGCCCTGGTCGCCGCAGGATTCGGCGCCACCCAGTCGCCGGAGCACCTGCTCGTCGAACTACCTGCCGGCAGCGAAGACGCGGACCCCGTTTTCCGGGTGGCGGCGGGCTGCGGGGCAATTCTCACCAAAGTCGAGCCCTTGCGCTCTTCCCTGGAACAGATCTTCCTGGAGGCCGTCGGCGATAGCGCTGCGGCGACCGGCGCCCTCGGCGCCACGAACGAGGAGACCAGCGCATGAAGGCCAGCACCCACACCGAGATCTACAGGCCCTTCGAGGGGCAGCTGAAGAGCTGGCCCCTGCGGCCCTGGGTCCTCGCCTGGAGCGGCATCCGGCTGGGCTTCCGCAAGAAGCTGCCCGCGATGCTGCTCTACTCTCCGGCAGCCATCGCTGCCTTGGTTGGGGCGATTCGCGTGCACTTGATGTTCACGACGATCGAGATGGCCAAGACCGGGGAAGTTCCCGGTATGGCCGCCGCCGGACTCGCCGAGCTCCTGGGCGATGTGTCGAGCAACATCTACGACTTCGTTGGACTCGTCAGCGTTTTTGCCCTGCTCGCCGTCAGCTGGTACGGCGCCGGACTCATCGCAGAGGACAAGCGCCTCGGTGCCCATTTGCTGTACTTCTCTCGGCCGCTCACGCGCAGCGGGTACATCGCGGGAAAACTGCTCTCGGTCATGGTCTTCGGCTGGTGCGCCATGCTCCTGCCCGCCCTGCTGATCTGTGCCCAGGCAAGCCTCTCCTCGCCCAACTGGAGCTTCCTCACGCAGGAGTGGCACGTAATTCTGCGAACCGTGGCCTACTCCCTGCTCTGGGTGTTCGTTCTCTCATGCCTGGTTCTCGCCATCTCCAGCCTCGTCAATCGGCGCACGATTGCGCTGTCCCTCGTGTTCGGCGTTGTTTTCCTGCTGTCTGGAATGGGCGAAGTCCTCGCCGACGTCACCGACAACGACCGCTGGGAACTGCTCAGCATTCTCGCCAACTTCTCCGCGATCGCCGACCACATCTTCGACAAGCCCCAGCGCTACAACTGGGACGTGGAAGCCAGCTACTGGGTCATAGGCCTGGTGGTCGCAGGCAGCCTCGCCCTGCTCACCCGCAGCGTGCGTCGCATGGAGGTGGTCGGTTGAGCATTCTCATCGAAGCCAAGAACCTTGGCCGCTGGTACGGAGAGGTCGTCGGGCTCGGCGACCTGACCGTCGACATCGAGCCCGGGATCACCGGCTTGCTCGGACCCAATGGAGCGGGCAAGTCCACCTTCATGAAACTGATGGTCGGGGAGCTCAAACCTTCCCGGGGATCGATCACGGTTCTCGGGCACAGGCCCTTCGCGAGCCTGGAACTCTACAGTCAGCTGGGCTTCTGCCCCCAGCAGGACGCCCTCTACGACCACATGACCGGCGCTGGATTCGTCGAGCACCTGCTGCGCCTCGCGGGTTTTGACCGCAAGGACGCCCGTGCCCGCGCCCGGCGCTCCATGGAGCGCGTTCACCTCGAAGAATCGATGGACCGTCGCTGCGGCGGCTACTCCAAGGGCATGCGCCAGCGCACCCGCCTGGCGCAGGCCATCGCCCACGACCCGAAGCTCCTTGTGGTCGACGAGCCGCTCACCGGTCTCGACCCCATCGCCCGGCACCAGACGCTCGAGCTCTTCCGCGAGCTTGCCGAGGGCGGCACCAGTATGATCGTCTCCAGCCACGTGCTGCACGAGGTGCAGAGCCTCACCGACTCCATCGTCATGATCCACCGCGGCCGGCTGCTGGCCCAGGGCACGGTTGGCGACGTGCGGCGTCTGCTGGCCAAGCACCCCCGGCAGGTGCGTATCTCCGCCCGCGAACCCCGGCGCCTGGCCGAAGCGCTGATGTCGATGGACCACGTGCGCTCGATCCGCCTAAGCGACGATGGATCCCTTGTGACCGAGACCCGCGACGTCGACGGTCTATTCGGCGCCCTACCCGCCCTAGCCGATCGGCTCCAGGCGGGCGTCCAGTCCCTCGATAGCTCCGACGACGACCTCGAGGCCGTGTTCGACTACCTGGTCGGCTGATCCGGAATCCCATGGGCCAATCCAAATTTCGCAACATGCTGTCGGCCACCGCGCTGCTCCTCTCCGCCCACCTGCGCACGAGCTTGCGTACCAAGCGCTTCTGGATTTGCGTGGTGCTTGCGGCAGCGCCGCCACTCATCGCTCTCATGGCGGCCGAGAATGCTGGCGCCACCGCGATCGCGTTGCCGCTTTCCATGCTCTTCGTGCTGCAGATCGTGGTCCCCGTGATCGGCCTGCTGCTCGGCTCCACGGTCGTCACCGAGGAGGTTGAGAACCGCACCCTCACCTTCGTGTTCACCCGGCCTGTGCCCCGCGCGGCGCTGCTGCTTGGACGCTATGGCGCAACGATCGTGTTGGTTGCCCTGCTGATGGTGCCCTCATGCCTGGCTCTCGTCGCAGCGGTCTCCGCTCCCCACTCAGGCGATGCGACGGCGCGCCGGGTCATCGACATCGAAAAGGAGGACCGGCCCGGCAAGTGGTCCGAGGTCGAGACCCTCGAGGGGCGCCGTTACTACCGCTGGATCGATGAAAACGGAAACAGGGATCGCGAGTTCCTCGGTGGGATGCCTGAGGGTGAAGTACGCATCCTCGGCAAGGACTCAAGCGGCGATACCCTGCGAGCGGTGTTCACCCGCTTCCAGCCCCTCTCCAGGCAGCTGCCCGAGGGCTTCGTCCTGCGCTTGTGCTGGGCGGCGGTCCTCGCCGGCGCGCTGTACAGCCTCGTGACGGCCGGCATCGGTACGCTCCTGAAGCGGCCGATCATCTACGGCCTGGGCTACGCCTTTGCCATGGATGCAGTGCTGGCAAACATCCCGGGGTCAGCCCAGAGCCTCTCGATGCAGTACTACCTGCGCGGCATCTTGGTGGGAGATTCGGTCGACAGCCTGCGACGCTTCGGCCCCATCCGGGACACCCTCTTTCCGTCGCCCATGATGGCCTCTGGCCAGCTGCTCTTCATCCTCGTCCTGGGGATTGTCGGCGCCTGCGTGATCGTCTCGCGCAAGCAATACATGATGGCGAACTAGCCCCTGTGCCCTCTACGGGGGACGGTCGCTGGACTCCCGGGGGACACTCGGCCCGGTCCCCCGGCATGTCCCCGGGAGAGGACACCTGACCAACCTGAGGGAATTCAGGCCCCCAGGGAGCCCCTAGGGGCCGTTTTTTGCCTTTGGCGTGCTGTCCTAGCCGATTCTTGGCACGGCGTGTGCTCCTTGGTCCAACAGCTCCGGCAGGGATGTCCCCTGCTGCGAGCAACGAAGCGACCATGAAAAGTCTCCTGAACCGCAGCCTCATCTCCCTCGCCGCAGTCCTTGCCTTCGCTGGCAGCGCCACCGCCCAAGACTGGGGCGTGAATGCTCGGATCGGCAACGCTCAGATCAGCGTCCAGGGCCCCAACTACCGCTCCTCGGGCGGCTACTACAAGAACGTGCGCACCAAAGTCTGGGTGCCCGGCGCCTACCAGCGCCAGTGGGTCCCCGCCCGCCACGGCTGGACCTATGACAACTGCGGCAACAAGCGCTGGGGAGTCGTCCAGGCCGGCTACTACCACAAGGTCCAGAGTCCCGGCCGCTACGTGTGGCAGACGCAGCGCGTCTGGGTGTCGAACCAAACCCACGGCGGGCGTGTCCGCAACGACTCGCGCGGCTCCCGCTACGGTCGCGGCCGGACGATCTCGCGCCGCCACTAGTCGACCCCAACCCAGGGACCCCGGGTCCTTCTCCCAGGCGCGCCCGCGCCCGGCGGAGGGATCCGGGGTCCCCGCATGTGATGCCCAGCCTCAGCGGCCGGCAAGCCCTAGCCTCCCGACAGCGCGGCGACGATCTGCAGCGTGCTGCCCTCAGCCAAGGGAGCGTCGAGATCCTCGGTCGCCTCGCTGCCCACGTAGAGCTTGATGTGCCGCCGCAGCCGGCCCGCCTCGTCGACGAGCCGAAAGCGCACGCCGGGGAAGCGCCGGTCCAAGGCCTGCAGTAGCTCGTCCACGGTTCCGCCCTCAAGCTCGACCTCGGCGAGGTCGCCGGTGTAGGAACGCAGCACCGAAGGCAGCTTGACGATCACGGCGCGATGCCCACGCACTCCAGGCTGTAGACGTGGGGCAGGTGGCGCGCGATGTTCTTCCAGGTGCGCCCCTCGTTGATGCTGCCCCAAACCTCGCCGTTGGTCGTTCCGAGGAAGAGCCCCAACGGATCGTGCCCGTCGTGGGTCATGCACTGACGCTTGACCGTCCAGTAGCCGTGCTCATCGGGGAAGCCCTTGTCCTGACGGGTCCAGGCCTTGCCGCCGTTCTTCGTGCGGTAGACGGCCGGTGCCGCGTCGGGGCTGGTGCGCGGCCAAACGTCGGTCCCGTCCATCGGGAAGACCCACGCCGAATCCGGATCAGCGGGATGAACAACAATCGGAAAACCGATGTCCCCCACTTCTTCGGGCATGTTTTCGCCCACCCGGCGCCACTCGCTCTCCTCCCCTTCGACCCGGTCCATCGCGTAGATCCCGCAGTGGTTTTGCTGCCAGAGCCGGTCGGGATTGGTGGGAGCCTGCACGACACAGTGGGGATCGTGTCCGTATTCAGCCTCGCCCTCAGGCAGGAACTCCGCCGAACAGCCCTTGTTGATCGGGTCCCAACTGCGGCCGCGGTTCAGGCTCTCGAACACGCCGCCGGATGACATGCCGATGGTGAGATGGTCGGGGTCCCGGGGGTCGATCAAAATCGAGTGGAGCTTCGGTCCGTCCGGCGTCCCGTCTTTGTCCCCGCCGGTCCACTTGTCCAGCTCGGGGTGGCTGTTGAAACCGACGACGGGCTTCCAGGTCTTGCCCCCGTCACGGGAGCGGAACAGCCCCTGGGGCGAGGTGCCCGCGTACCAAACGCCGGGCTCCGAGGCGTGACCAGGGGTCAGCCAGAAGGTGTGATTCACCGTCCGCAGCTGCTGCCCGTCCTTGGGCGGATCGAACGCGGGCGGCTTGCTTGCCTCCTTCCACGACTTTCCCGAGTTGTCCGAGCGGAAAATGGTCGGGCCCAGGTGGCCGGTGCGCGCCGCGCAGAGGAGCACGGAGCGCTCCCGCGGGTCGCTGACCAAATGGTGCACCGTCTGTCCGAGGAACCAGTTGGCATGCACCGCCCACTGCTTGCGGTCCGGATCGCTCTTCAGCCGAAACGCACCCTTGCGGGTGCCCACCAGGAGCTGGACAGCCCCTTTGCGCGGACGGGGAACGCGGAGCTTGTGCTTAGGTGCGGTGGCCATGGTCAGAGCTTATCAAGCGGGCCTAGGGCCTTCCCAGTCCATGCCCGCGATGCGCCGACAGGCTTCCTCCAGCTCCTCCATTCGCTTGGCGTAGCAGAACCGAAGCAGATGCTCCCCCCCGCCCCCGGAATAGAACGCGGTCCCCGGAACTGCAGCCACCCCGCAGCG